>NZ_DVEA01000280.1:0-20064 GCF_015295965.1 Thermoleptolyngbya sp. M55_K2018_002 | reverse complement strand
GGCGCAGCCCGCGAGAAATCGTCCAAAACCCAGCAAACTTATCGCAAGTGCGTAAATCTTGTTTGGATTTTGGATTTTCGATTGCCGTTTGGGAACGCGCATTGGGAACACACAGGGTTCCGGTCAGATTCAGTGCCCTCTCGTCCTGCGAAACCCTTCCCACTCGTCCCCTTGTGGTTTATAGTGCTTTACCGGAGCCAGTGTTCAGTCTATCGGGATGCCGCGACTATCCCGCCATTGGCTGATGTATTCTGGGGTAATCCGTTGGCAAACATTGGGCAAGTAATAGAGTGAGATCTATGAAAAAGTGGTATCGAAGCGTCCTCAGTTTGGTGTTGGTGGCGATCGCCGTCCTGTCCATTGGCTGTAGCAGCGCCCCCGTTGCCAAAGGGCCACTTTATTCACCTGAACAACTGGCGCAAATTGAAAAATACGTGAGCGATGTGGATGCACTGCGGGTGCGGATGCAGGAAATTCCCCCGCTGGTGCAAAAGAAGCAGTGGGTGGACGTGCAGACCTTCATTCACGGGCCGCTGGGTGAACTGCGGGCGAAGATGACCCGTCTGGCCCGGCTGCTGGAACCCAAGAAAGCTCAGCCCGCCGCGCTGGATGCCGCCAAAGCCGTGTTTGGGCACCTGATCGCCATCGACGAAGCGACCCAGACGGGCGATTCTCAAAAGGCGCTGCTGAACTATAACGAGGCGCTGCGCGATTTTCAGGTGTTTCTGGATCTGATGCCAACGACGCAGGACGGTTAGGATAATCCAGCTACCCCCCGGAGGCAGGTAGGATTGTGCCAACCGACGTAAGCCGCGTGGTGATCGTGGGCTGCGGAGTGGTGGGGGCGGCGATCGCCTACGAGCTAAGCCAGGTGAATGGTCTGGCGATTACCGTAGTCGATCGCCAGCCTCCTGCTCGCGCCTCAACGGGGGCTGCGCTGGGCGTGCTGATGGGCGCGATTAGCCAGAAAACTAGGGGTCGCGCCTGGAACCTGAGACAAACCAGCCTCCGCCGTTATCAGCAGTGGCTCCCTGAGCTAGAGGAATTGACCGGGCAGCGAGTGCCCGTGAATCGGCAGGGCATTTTGCTCCTGTCCTACGAAGCAGATTTATCGAAATGGGACGATCTGATCCGCCTCCGCCGGGAGCAGGGCTGGACGCTGGAGCATTGGGTTCCGGCTCAGGTGGGCGATCGCTGTCCTCAGGTTTCTCTGAATGCAGTCACAGCGGGCATCTACTCGCCACAGGACTGCCAGATTGATCCGACGGCCTTGACCCGTGCGCTGGTGGGAGGGGCCGCACAGCGCGGCGTGCAGTTTGATTTTTCGAGTCCGGTTGCATCGCTAGAATTTGCCGATGCGACGGGGCAGCGCTGCGTGGGCGTGCGAACCGTGCAGGGCGATCGCCTCTTGGCCGATTGGGTGGTGATCGCCTCCGGGCTGGGAACCACACCGCTACTAGACGCGCTGCCCCTCCCCCAGATCGACATCCGCCCCGTTTTGGGACAGGCGATGCGGGTGAAACTGGGGGAACCAATGGGCGATCGCACGTTTCAGCCTGTGATTACGGGCAACGATATTCACGTCGTGCCGCTGGGCCAGGGCGAATATTGGATCGGCGCAACGGTCGAGTTTCCCGAAAGCGATTTCTCAACTACAGACTTGTTTAGAAAGCTGGAGGCGATCGCCTCCAATCCCGCCGCGCTAGAAACGGTCTGGGAAGGGGCGATCGCCCTCTGTCCTGAATTGTCACAAGCCGAGGTGCAACACACTTGGTCGGGTCTGCGCCCTCGCCCCGCAAACCGCCCCGCGCCCGTGCTGGAGCGGCTGAGCGCCTGCCCAAACCTCATCCTGGCAACGGGGCACTACCGCAACGGCGTGCTGCTGGCTCCTGCGACCGCTGAGTGGGTGCGGGGAGAGATTGAAGATACGAAGGGGAAGATACAGGGTTAGGCTTCGGCTAAAGGCTAAATGCCCGTGTTTCCAGTTCCGCTGAAGTTAGACAGGTCGCCAGCCAGGTTGTTTGGCGTATTCAGCGGCGAATTATTAAAGATCGAATTATTCACTGCCAAAACACCACCTGATGCGATGAAAATCCCGCCGCCGCCCATACCAATATTGCTCGCCTGATTTCCGACAAAATTGGCAAAGTTGATATTGGACGTTCCAGCATTGTACAAGCCGCCGCCTGACGAGTTTTGGGCAACATTACCAGAAAACAGAATTCGCTGACCTGCGGTTCCCGTCACATTCAGGGTGCCGCCAGAATCGTTGGAAACCCCGCCACCAATGCTAGCCGCTGCGTTGTTCACGATTTGGCTACTGCCCTGGATGTTAACCGTACCGCTCTGGTTGCTAATGCCGCCGCCCGCGCCGCTCGTCCCACTGCCAGCAGTATTATTCCTTACGATTGTGTTCAGCAGCGTCGTTGTACCGCCTTGGTTAAAGATGCCACCGCCGAGCTGCGCCTGGCTATTCTGCACGACCAAGTTTTCCAGGTTCAGCGTACCGCCCAAGTTAGCGATGCCGCCCCCATTTCCTGTAGCCACGTTTCCACCGGAGATGGTTAGCCCTTCAATCGTTGCTGTGATAGCTGGCTGGAGAGTAAAGATCCTGAAGTTTGTTGCCGCGGCCGAATCCCGCGAAATGGTGAGCGTCCCAGCCCCAGGCCCATCAATCGTCATATTGCGCGACAAGTCAGGCAGCGCTGAGGCAAGCTGAATCGTGCCGCTTACCGATGGCGCAAAGGTAATCGTTGGGTTGGCAATGGAGTTGTTGTTATTGGCGGCAATAATCGCCTGGCGCAGCGACCCCGCTCCAGAGTCGTTTATGTTGGTCACGATGCCGTCATCGTTGAGGATCGTGCTGACCTGCGGGGTGACCGTGCCAGAGGTATAGCCCGGCCCGTTGACCAGCGTCAGGCTAATGGTTTCATTTGGCTCAATTGTATCCAGATTCGCAACAGGCTTAATCCGCAAAACAGCCGTAGTCGCCCCAGGCGCAAACGTAATCGTGCCCGCCGTGGGGTTAAAGCTGGCTGCGCCTTCGACGGTATAGTCATTGCCCGCCGCGCCAAATACTGCTGTCCCGCCGACCGTGAAGCTCACCGTCAGCTCACGGCTCGTTGCGCCTACTCGCGTGAAGGTGTAAACAATTTCCTGTCCGCTGTCTTCAAGAACACTGTCGGGCGAAACCGTTAGCGTCACGATTGCGTCGTCGTCTTCGATGATGCCGGAGACTGGTGTCGTGCTGACGGGCGTGTAGCCTGTCCCCGGTTGCAGGGTCAGCGTCACCAGTTCATTCGGCTCTAGGTTGGAGTCTGCAACGGGCTTCACGAGAATCGTCTTGGTCGATTCGCCCGCCGCAAACTGCACCGTTCCCCCCAGCGCCGTGTAGGTAAAGGTCGTACCTACAGGCGCAGACACGGTGTAGTCGGTGCTGAAGGTGGCTGTGCCGCCCACGCCAAAGTTGACTGTAATGGGGCGATCGAGGAACGCTGTACGGGTGAAGGTAAAGACTAAATCATTGCCGCTATCTTCTAGCACGCTGCTGGGCGATACCGAAAGCTGAATGCTGGAGTCATCATTTTGAATGGTGCCCGTCGCGTTGCCTGGTGCGCCAACAACGTATCCTGTGCCAGCCGCAACCCCAACCACGACAGTTTCATTTGGTTCCACTGCATTGTCAGCAATGGGCGTGATGGTGATAGTTCTCGTTGTTTCGCCAGCCGCAAAGTTGATGGTGCCCGTTCCACCTGTGACAGTTGCGCCTGTAATGGTGTAGTCTGCATTCGGCCCGCCCAGGGTCGCTGTGCCGCCGACCGTAAAGTTTACGGTGATTGCGTTGCCCGTGAATCCGGTGCGGGTGAAGGTGTAGACCATTCCCGTGCCGCTGTCTTCTAGTACCGCGTTCGGGGACACCGCGACGCTGATTGAACTATCGTCGTTCAGAATGGTTCCAACTACTGGGGCTGTGGTCAGGGGAGCATAGCCTGCACCGCTGCGGAGCGTCAGGATCACAGTTTCGTCGGGTTCCACCACGGTGTCTGCATTGGGACGAATACGTAGAACCTTAGTGCTTTCCCCTGCTGCAAAAGTAATCGTGCCCGCCGATGCGCCATAGGTAAATGTTGTTCCTGGCGGTGCGTTCACGGTGTAGTCGCTGGTTGCACCAAAGCCTGCGGTGCCGCCTACTCCAAAACTCACCGTAATGCTGCGGTTTAGAAATCCTGTCCGAGTGAAGGTATAAACCAGCTCATTGCCGCTGTCTTCTTGGACACTAGCAGGGGACACAGATAGTGCGATCTGGCTTTCATCGTCGATGATG
The DNA here is from genome assembly GCF_015295965.1 of Thermoleptolyngbya sp. M55_K2018_002. Classification (NCBI taxonomy): domain Bacteria; kingdom Bacillati; phylum Cyanobacteriota; class Cyanophyceae; order Oculatellales; family Oculatellaceae; genus Thermoleptolyngbya; species Thermoleptolyngbya sp. M55_K2018_002. The sequence goes on along the minus strand of NZ_DVEA01000280.1, from coordinate 15,740 downwards.
GTGCCTGTGGCGCTGTTGGCAGGAGCGAGACTATAGCCTGCACCGGGAGCCAGCGCTACGATGACCGTTTCATTTGGCTCGACCAGGTTGTCGGCAAGGGGGGTGACTCGGATCGTAGCGGTGCTGGCGTTGGGGGCAAAGGTAATCGTGCCCGTATTGCCCGTGATGCTGGCTCCCGTCACGTTATAATCACTGCCGCGTGTGGCGGTGCCGCCCAGGGTGAAGTTGACGGTTAGGGCGTTGCGGATGTAGGTGGTGCGGGTGAAGGTGTAGACCATCGTGCCGCCGGTGTCCTCGACCACGTTGGCAGGCGAGACGGCAACGCTGACGGGCACGATGGGAATGGGCACGCTGACATTGAAACTGCCGAGCGTCGCCGGAGGGGCTGCGTTGCCGCTGGTGTCGAAGATTTGTCCGGCTTGCAGCGAAACCTGGTAGGTGCCGTTGTCGTTGGCATCCCAAGTGCCGCCGGGGGCTGTGATTTGATAGGTCACGGTGCGGGAGGTGCCGTTGCCGACGGGTGTAAAGCCGACCAACTGTGCCCCCTGCACAAAACCGTTGGGGCCCGTGACGAGCAGGTTGCCATTGCGGAAGCTGAGGCTATTGAGCTGAACCGCATCGGCATATTGAATGGTGAAGGTCTGGGTGGTTCCTCCCGCAACAGTGATGTTGGGATTGGCGATGACTAGGTTGGCAGCGCTGGGCGGCGTGGTGTCGCGGGGGGGCAGCGGGAAGGCGACTACGTTGGTGCGGGTGAGGCGGCTGACGTTCACATTGCGAACAATGGCCAGAAATTCACCCGTCTGACGATTGCGAATGATGACGTTGTTGCGGTTGTTGCCTGTGCCCTGGACGATGCTGAGGTTATTGAAGCGAAGATCACCTGCTAGACCAATGCGGTCTTGGTTGGGATTGAAATCGGCGATAACGTTGGCGTTTCTCCGGCGGCTACCGCCTGTGCCGTTGGCCAGGACAAACACATCGCGGCCGGGGCCGCCGGTCATGACATCGCGCCCGCCAGTGCCCGCGACCAGCGTATCGGCTCCTTGTCCACCATTTAGCCGATTGAGGCCGCTGTCGGCATAGATCAGGTCGTCGCCGTCGCCACCGTTGAGAGTGTCATTGCCGATGCCGCCGGAGAGGGTATCGTTGCCAGCGCCGCCGTCTATCAGGTCGTTGCCTGCATTGCCCTGGAGCAGGTCGTTACCGTTGCCACCGTTAATTTGGTCGTTGCCAGCAGCGCCAAGGAGGTAATCATCTCCATCCTCGCCAAAAATGAGATCAGCATCGGGAGTGCCAAGCAAAAAGTCCGGGCCGGGGGTTCCAATCAGAGTAGCCATTAACTGTTTTCCTAACGAACTTGAACAGCGGGAGGAAGTACGGAGGGGGGAAAAGGGATTCTGCGTTGCCAGATTGGGAGTTTCGGAGTTTTTTCGGAGTTCTATTTCATGCTTCTGAGAGCATTTCTGAGAACTCCTGGGAAGGTCGAGAAAGGCAGTCGGAACATGACCTTGCTAGAAGGTTGAACCCGATATCTCCTGATATCTAACGTCTGAAACAAAAGTGATAAAGCAAGGTTGCCCAATCTGGAGCGATGAAATTAACATCTCAATCGATTAATTCGACCGATTAATTCGACTAACCCAGTGTCCTTTTTGACATAAAACTGAATCCGTAGGCGATCGCCCTATAATTCGCCCTCAGAGAAAGCGTAAAGGCGGATTTGAAACCGAAGTTTGGCGTGTGGGTAAGTCATCTGAAAAACCGTGCTGTATCCGCACAAGCCGCGCTGAAACATGCTTTTCAGAGCGCTGCAAAAATTGCTCTGAAAAACGGCTTAATGATAGCAACCCCTGTTTCAGTCAGGACAATTTTTTTTGAGCCGAAGCCGGGATTGGAGCTTAGTGCGTCTCTGTCTCAAATCGGGGATTCAAGCTCAAAGGTGGGCTGGGGTGTGGTTTTGCCTTTGAGAAACAAATCACCGATGGGCGTGCAGGGATAGTGGGGGGCGATCGCCCGATACACCGATTCCGTCAGCAAAATTTGTCCACTGCTGGCAAGGGTCATCAGGCGGGCGGCCGTGTTCACGGGGTCCCCCAGGATATTAAACTCGCGGCGGGCACGGGGCGAGCCGATTTCGGCGGCAAACACGGGGCCTTGGTCGAGGCCGATGCGACAGGCGATGTCCACAGGCTGACCCGCAGACCGTGGTGGTGCAAGCTGGCGGACGATTTGGCGAACCTCCAGAGCCATGTCCGCTGCCCGCAGCGCATCTTCGGGGTGGCTGCCCAGCGCTCCGAAGTAGACCAGCATGTCGGAACCGAGGGAATGATAGGTCACCTTTTGCAAAATGCCGCCGCGCGATCGCACGCTAGCGTGGATCAGCGCAAACGCTTGCGAATAGCGGCGCACCAGCAGATCCACTTCATCAGGCGAGGCCAGGTCTACGGCTTCCGGCAGCCCCATCAGGTTGACAAAGACCACTGTTGGGGTTGGGAAGTCCGGCGGAATCTGACGCTGAGCAGCGCATTCCACCAGCAGGTTCAGAATTGGCGCGGGCAAGTAGCTGGCCAGCGGCTCTACCAGACCTACCGACTTCTGAATTTCCTCACTCAGGCCGGGGATGCTGCGATCCATCAGCATCGATGAAGCCATGCGGCGACGGGGCAGCGTGATGTCATATTCTCCTAGTTCCTCCGGGCTAAGCTGGTCAATCACCAGGCTGTGCTGGGCATCGAGCGGCTGGAGCGGAAATTCTTGACCGAGGCGATCGCCCACTTCCCGACTCACGCACACCCGCCCCACAGCACTAGCCGACTCTGCCCGCTTCGCCTGCTGCACCGTCTTTCCCAGCAGCACCCGCCCCATTCGCTCTGGCGTGCCAATATCCGCCGTCAGAAACCGTCCAGAGTGGATGCCCACCCGCATCTCTAGCGAAAACTGACCCTGGGGCATGTCCAGCGCGGTGAATTGAGTCATCGCCCGCTGCATTCGCAGGCCCGCCCGCACCGCCTGCGCCGCATCGCTGCCGTCTCGCCCTGGCAAAAACTGCACCAACATGGCATCGCCCGTAAACTCCAGCAAATCGCCCCCCGACTTGCTGATAATTTCAATCATGCTAGAGAAATATTGATTAATCAGCGTCAACAGCGCCGCCGCGCCCTCCGGCCCCGCATCTGCGTTTGCCTCTAGCAGGGGCGTAAAGCCCGCCAGATCGGTAAACAGCAGCGTCCCCTCCTGCCAGCCATAGCGCAGTTTTCCCAGCAGGGGCGGCGCTTCAGATACCTGGCGGGGCATATAGTCATGCAATATTTGCTGCATCGTGCGTAGATGCTGAAACACCTGCATCAGCGTGTCGGCAGTGGGATCGACCCACAGCGCAGCATAGAGGCTGGCAGGCAAAAGCGGGCGCATTCGCTGCTCCAGGTCAACCAGGGGCTTGGGGAGTGAGTCAGGCGAAGAGGGAGGCAGCATCAGTGGCTAACGAGAGGGGCCCAACCTATGTTGATTTTGGATTTTGGATTTTCGATTTTGGGTTGCCAGGCAATCGTCTGTGGGGGTTTTAGTAGTTTCATTTGTAGCGTTGCTTCTGTAGCGTTGCTTCGGAGAAAGGAGCAAAACCGGGAACGGAGTCAAAATTTTCTAACCCTGAGAAAAACATAGGCGAAATTGGCGAGAAATTGGTGGCAAATTTGCAGCGCGTGGCTTGGACGATTGCGCGATTTTGGAGTACAGTTAAAGACTGTGAGTAAGTCAGCAGTCATCCCTCATGCTGATTTGCCCGTTCCCCCCACGCGGATGTGGCGGAATTGGTATACGCGCACGTTTGAGGGGCGTGTGGCTTTGCCTTGCGAGTTCGAGTCTCGCCATCCGCATTGAGTCTAGTGTATTGCTCGATCCAGCGCTATTCATCTTTCTACGATGGGTTGAGCGCTGCTTCAGGCTAGTTTCTATCTCAGGCTAATTTTAGGGCTGTTTCAGGGTGATCCGGTCGCGGCGTGTTGTGGCCTGTCACGGCGAGAAATTTTCGCGGGCGATCGCCCAATACACAACCTCGCAGTTGTAATAAAAAGCGTCTTTTTCGTAGGTCATGCCGAGTTCTTGCATGACACGCTGTGAGGCCCGGTTTTCGGGGCGGGCGATCGCCACAATCCGGCCTAGCCCTAAGGTATCAAACCCAAACTGGAGGCTGGCCCGCGCTGCTTCGGTAGCCAACCCACGCCCCCAAAAGGGGCAATCTAGCACATACCCCACTTCGATTTCCGGCGTGCTGTCTAGATGCATCAGCCCCACTCGTCCGACAAAAGCACCCGTCGCCTTTTCCACCAGCTTCCACATGCCAAAGCCGTGCATCTGCCAGTGTGCCATCATGCGATGCAGCCCCGTCTGGGTTTCCGCCCGCGTGCGAACGCCATGCCCCACATAGCGCATCACGTCTGGATTGGCTGATAGCGCTGCCAGCGCGTCGAGGTCGTCTGGCTGAAACTGTTGCAGATAAAGTCGCTGCGTTTCTAGTTCAGGGGCGGAGTGGAGCATTGGGGTTGTCGATTAGGTGGATATGCGACCCTAAAGCGGTCATTGAGCAACAGCGGTCTGGATCAGCGCTTGCAGGCACGCCGCCGCCGTGGTGAACACCTGAGACCCCGATGCCGAATGCCACCAGCCCGTTGTCGTGTGGGGCGATCGCCACAGTTCTAGATGCGCCACGGCGGGTTCTGCATAAAAGCGATCGCCCCTTGCCGCAGCGGTGAGCAGGTTCAGGGGCACATCCAGCAGGGCCGAACTCCAGTCGGTAAAGTGATCATGGCTGAGTCGATGGATGGGGAAAGGGCCGCTCAGGGGCACACCCCAGCCGTCTAGCGCAATCAGCCCCAGCACGGTTCCGCCGAGCGCTTGCCAGAGGGGGGCGATCGCCGCCAGACTCACGACCCCCGCACTAAAGCCCAGAAATAAGACTGGCGGTGCGGCCCAGGGTGCGCCCAGTCGATGTTGCAAAACACTCAGCCCGTGCAGCGGCGAATACACAGGCTGTCGATCGCCCGGTATGACGCAAATTTGCATCGTGTCCAGCCGATCCAGCGCCACTGCCGCTAGAAAAGATTCTGTAAGCCGGGGCGAATGCACCCCCGGACACACCACCAGTACCGTCGCCAAGTCTCTGCCCTTTATTTTTTCAGGACTTACGCATCTGCAATAACTTGCAATCAGTTGGATTTTGGAGGATTTCTTGTGGACTGCGCCCGCGAGAAATCCTGCCACTGCATCAGTCCTCTGTTCGTGTCCCAGCTTGAGGGCGATCGCCCCTGATCCCCATCATAGGGCGGGCATTGCGACCCCAGAGTTCGGTTCTAGAGCTAGGCTCTCTGGAGGTTTATCGATATCGTCTTATATAGGAGCATGAGGTGATTAGTGATAAGGCGCGATCGCCGTGCATTGGCCCAGATTATGCCAGGTAAATGCGCCAGGATTGTGCCAGGTAAGTGTGCCAGATAGGTGTGCCAGATAGGTGTGCCAGAGAGATGTGCCAGGGCTGAATGCCTGCGGGTATACTGCCTCTGTAGAACCTCTCTAGGGGCAATGGCAGCCGCGTTTTACCTCACTGCTCTGCACTCATCGATATTGGAACCGTTTGTTTCCAGGACGCGCAGCCGTGCATAAGTGGTATCTACCCACCCTCAGTGAAGTCGTTGCCCAGGCAGAAAGCCCGGTGCGGCAGCCTGGCCCTGTGGCCCGGCAGCAGCTTAAGGCTGAGCGCGAATGGTGGGGGGCGATCGCCGCGCTGAACCATCTGCTTTTGGAAACGCTCCCCTCTGACCCCAAACCTCGATCTTCTAAAGCAAAAGCCCAGGCTTTGGTGCTATCGGGGCCGCTGCCCGTGCTAGAAGCACCCGATGTGGTCGCACGAGTTGCCACCTGGAACTTCACGGTAAATGCGCTAGAAACCGCGTCGTGGCTTCCGTTCCGGCTGTTGCCCTCGGCCCAGCACAACATCCCGCACGGCTCTACGGCGGCCACGGTGCCCCTCATGCCCAATGATCCGCTGGCGGCGGAGCAGTTTTGCCTGGTGCTAACGCCGACCTTTGGGCTGGTGATGGTGCTGGGGGAAGATCTGGAAGGCACGCCTGCGTTTATGCTGTCCTTTGACCCAGTGGTGGTGCGGGCGGCGTGGCAAGCGCTGCGGGCGCGGCTGCTGTTTGCAGGGGCGGGGATCTTGGGACAGATCGAGCCACTGGTTATCCAGTTCATGCCGCTCGATCCCAATCGTCCCGACGATCGCCCCACCACATTGCCCGACTATCGACTGGTTTCCCGGTTCAATCGGCTGATGCTCGACTTTTTGCCAGAGCCGCTGGAGTGGGAAGCCCATCCCAACTCGTTGCCGACTGTGGGCGATCGCCCCAGCGTCCCAGAAGAAGCGGCCGAGGCCGTTGAGGTGTCGCCCTTGCACTGGCTCCACGATGGCGAGGCGATCGCCCTGGGCTTGCAGCAGTCAAGCTCGACCAATGGCAACAATGCTAGCCGAAAGGGCCAGGCACAGGCAGATGATCTGCTGAGCGCCAAGAGCGAACACCTGGATATGGAACTCTTGCAGGCGATCGCCCACGAAGTCCGCACCCCGCTAACCACCATCCGCACTCTGACGCGGCTCCTGCTAAAGCGCAAAGATCTCAGCCCCGACGTGCTAAAGCGCCTGCAAGTCATCGACCAGGAATGCACCGAACAAATCGATCGGTTTAACCTGATTTTCCGAGCCGCAGAACTGGAGACGGCTCCGGTCAAGCATCCGCTGATGCCGCTGGCCCCGGTGTCTCTGGCGCAGGTGTTCGAGCAAAACGTGTCTCGGTGGAAGCAACTGGCCAGCCAGCGCAGTTTAGAACTCAAGGTCGAACTGCCGCAAAAGCTGCCGAACGTCGTCACCGACCCCAACCTGTTTGATCAGGTGTTGACGGGGCTGATCGACCGACTCACGCAGACCCTTGCGCCAGGGAGCGAAATTCGCCTCCAGGTGGAGCTAGCCGGACACCAGCTCAAGCTCCAATTTGAGGCAGAACAACCAGCCGCCGACCCAGCCGGAGCTAATCTAGGCTTTGTGCCACCGCTAAAATCGCTGGGGCAACTGCTGATGTTCCAGCCCGAAACGGGCAGCCTCAGCCTTAGCTTGGCAGTGACTAAAAATCTGTTCCAGGCGCTAGGCGGCAAGCTAATCGTGAAACAACGACCCCAGCGAGGCGAAGTGCTGACGGTGTTTCTGCCGCTGGAGTCGAGGTAGCCAAAAGCCCGGAATAGCTACAAGCTCGATAAATCTGTGGCTTTACGATCCAAAATCGGCAATCTAAAATCCCCAATCCCTATAGCCCAGCGCACCTCATCGCGTCCCATATTATCGCGTCCCATATTGGAGATCAGCAGATCCGCAATAAAAAGAGGGACGTGCGGTAGGCACATCCCCTCAGGGAGTCAAGATATATCTCCAGAGTAGGTAACTCGATCCAGGGGTGTCCTCTGTCTCAGGAGGTAAATGTGGGGCGCAGCTTTTCAGGAGCCAGCTTTCTGAATCAGCTTTAGGACATACGCAGTTGGACGATTTCTCGCGGGCTGCGTCCGTGAGAAATCGTCCAAAACCTAGCAAACTTGTCGCAGGTGCGTAAGTCTTACAGCTTTCTGAATCGAAAATAAGGGCTAGAGAATAAGGGCTAGAGCCGGATATGCTTTAGTCCGCTACGGGGGTCAAACGTGCGGCTATCGCGGATTTTTTCGTAGTATTCGCGCTCAACAGGGCTGAGATCCTTAGGAGGCACGATGACAATTTTCACCAACTGATCGCCGCGCCCGCCTTTGGGATTCACCCAGCCCTTACCTCGCAGTCGCAGCGTTTGGCCGGAGCGGATTCCGGCGGGCACGTTCATGGTCACGAGGCCGTCTGGCGTGGGCACGTCGATGGCGGTTCCCAGCACGGCTTCATCAGGGGCGATCGCCACTTCGCACACCAGATTGTCTTCTTCAAATCGGAAAAACGGGTGGGGCTGGATGTCGATTTTGAGATATAAATCTCCTCGCTGACGGGTATAGGGATTCATCTGCCCTTTGCCCCGCACGCGAATCTTGCTACCCGGTTTGGCCCCCGCCGGAATCCGCACCTCGATTTCTTCGCTACCCAAAATCAGTCGTTTTTGCACACCCTTAAACGCTTCCGAAAGGGTCATGCTGAGGTTGGCTTCCAGATCGCCGCCCGCGCTGGTCGGCGGTTCGCCAAACCCGCCAAACCCGCCAAACCCGCCAAAGCCCCCCGGTGGAGTGCCCGGACGATAGCCATAGCTGCGATCGCCACCTGGAACGCCGCCCGCAAACCGGCCCAGCAGCTCATTGATAAAGTCATCGAAGCTGCCGTATTGGCTAAAGTCAAATCCACCAAAGTCGCCCGGAGCACCGCCACCAAAGCCTTCTGCCTGCTTCCAATATTGCCCAAACTGGTCATATTTGCGGCGCTTGTCTGGGTCAGACAGCACTTCGTAGGCTTCGTTGATTTCCTTAAAGCGAGCTTCTGCGGCCGGGTTGCCAGGATTCATATCGGGGTGATATTGCCGCGCCAGTTTGCGGTAGGCCCGCTTGAGTTCGTCGGCGCTGGCGCTTTTGCTGATTCCAAGGATGGCGTAGTAGTCTTTGAAGTCCTGAGCAGCCATCGGGTCATCACCTACTCTGAATTGACTGAATTGCTTGAATGGCTTGAATAGCTTGAATCGCTTGAATCGCTTGAATGGCTCAGATTTCTCGAATCGATCAAGCTACTTGAGCCAATGGGTTAGGCATACCAACTGGGGGTGGCGACAACGCCCCTATTCCAACCCTATCAAAGCTTCAAGAGAATTGGGGGTGTGGTTTCCCAAACCGAGCCGAATCCCAGGTTGTGGGGTCTGGACAAAAGGCTGGTGGCAGGTGAATCAAGGTATCGAAGCCGTCGCTGAGGCTGGGTGGGGCTGCGGAGAGGCGGCAATGCATCTGCTCGATAATGGGTTCAGGAACCTGGCGATCGCGCTTTCGGTTTCGCTCCAAACACAGAGCCAGCGGCACATCTAGCCACAGCCCCGTGATGTGTGAAAAGCCACAGCGCCGCCCCAGTTGCACGACCTCCTGCCGCTGCCGCCGTGCTGCATTGGTCGCGTCGTAGAGCGTATGAGAGATTTCGTGAGACGGGGTGCGCGTAAGCGGCTTTGCAGCGTCAGACCGTCGCTTCAGCACGATTTGATCTGGACGAACGCCCGTCGCCGCTCGAAAAGCCTGCTCGACTTCCTGCCAAATCTGCGGCCAGGGGCCCTGCGTTGCCTCGTCGCCAAACAGTTGCCCCCGGATCGCGTCTGTAGACACTAGCCGACAGCCATAGTTGTTGACTAAAACCTGCGCCAGCGTGGACTTTCCGCTTCCTGGCAGACCAATCAGAACAATCAGATGGAAAACCGTTGGCGTTGGGGCAGCAGTGCGTTGATCCACAGCAGCAGACTCTTGCCCTCCAGAACCGAACCCTATCCTCAGTTCTAAACCTTTAAATCACGGTTCTAGATCACGGTTCCATCCGGAATCGTTGCCCCCTTGAGAACCACCACGATTCCGTTGCGGATATAGAAGCCGTATTCTTCGCGGGCAGCTTCTTCGATGTGATCCTTGTTCAAAATTTTGACATCGCAGCCGATGCAGGCGTTCTTGTCAATAATTGCCCCGCGAATCGTGGTGTTTGCGCCGATGCCGAGGGGCACTTTGCCATCATCGCAACTGTTCGAGCGCTCTGCCAAGGGCTGATAAAAGTCTGACCCCATGATCAGCGTGTCTTGCACCACGCAGCCCGACTCGATGCGCGTGCGGATGCCCAGAACAGAGTGATGCACCTGACAGTTTTTTAGAATGCAGCCCTCGCCGATCATCGACTCGGTAATGGTGCAGTCGAGCAGCTTGCTAGGCGGGAGCGATCGCCCGCGGGTATAGATGGGAGCCTTTTCGTCGTAGAAGCTAAAGGGCGGATGGGGCTGTTGCGTCAGCGCCAGGTTGGCATCGTAGAACGAGCGGATTGTCCCAATGTCTTCCCAGTAGCCGTTATACAAATAGGCTTGCAGGTTGTAGTCCTTGGCAGAGGAGGGAATGATTTCCTTGCCAAAGTCAGTCTGTTCGGGCGATCGCCGCAGCAGGTCAAACATCACCTGCTTTTCAAACACGTAGATGCCCATCGACGCAATGTAAGGCTTGAGCTTTGCCTCTTCGGGGGTCAGCCCCAACACGGTGGTATCCACCTGCATCTGCTTCAGTGCGTCGCCCTTGGGCTTCTCGTAAAAGTCAATGATGCGTCCATCCTCATTGATCTTCATCAGACCGAAATCTGAGGCCCGCTCATTATCCATCGGCAGCACCGAAATCGTGATGTCGGCCTTGGTTTCGCGGTGGCGCTCCACAAAATCGCTATAGTCCATGCGATAGAGGTGGTCGCCAGACAGGATTAGATACTGATCTACGTCGTAGTCCTGGAACATCCAGAGATATTGCCGCACCGCGTCAGCCGTGCCCTGAAACCAGTTGGGATTTTCAGGAGTTTGCTGTGCCGCTAGCACCTCCACAAATCCTTCGTGGAACCCCGAAAAGCTGTAGGTACGGGAGATATGGCGATTGAGCGACGCTGAGTTGAACTGCGTCAGGACGAAGATCTTGTAAATGTCGGAATTGATGCAGTTGCTAACCGGAATATCAATCAAGCGATACTTGCCCGCCAGCGGCACGGCTGGCTTGGCCCTTAGCTTTGTGAGTGGATACAGGCGGGTGCCCGCACCGCCGCCCAGAATAATCGCTAATACCCTTTTCACAATGACCTCTTAACCGCCGTTTAACGCCTGTTTGATCCCCACGTTTAGTGTGATGCGACATGTGATCCTTTGCAAGGGGATCGGGGTAAAGAATCGAGACTTTTTTATCCTCCAAAAGGCGGATGTTTCTGGGAAAATAGTGCCGAAGAAATAATTGATCTCCGATCTGCTGCGAGAGCCGCCGTGAGGGAACCTGGGTCAAATGACGGTTCTCAGCAAGAAGGGCAGGATCGCTTCATTCACCTTGTCGAACCAGTCGATTTGCGGATAGTGCCCCACGTCCGGCAGTTGGATCAGTTCTGCTTCTGGAGTGGCTTGCACAAATGCCTCGGCCAGGCTGAGGGGCAGCCAGCGATCGCGCATTCCCCAGCCCACCAAAACGGGCTTCGTCCAGGCTTGAAACCCCTGCTCAATCTCGGCAGTAGCCTGCGGCAGGCGCAGGTTTTGCACGGCGGCAAACAGGGCCCGACCCGCATCCGAGCTTTTCAAAAAGGGGCGGCGATATACATCCAGATCTTCGTCTTTCACCACATAGCCCCCGCCGCCTTCGAGCGTCCGATCCACCAGCAGCGGGTCTTGGGTGAACATTTCGCCCGCCAGCGGCAGCCCCAACTGCTGCATCTTCCAGGGGAGCTTGGCGCGGCTCGTCACCGGGGCATTCAGGATAACCAGCCGCTCGATCTGGTCGGGATGGCGCAGAGCATATTGCAGCCCCACGGAGCCGATGAATCCCTGCACGATCAGCGAGCAGCGATCGATCCCCAAGGTGGTCAGAAACGTTTCCAGCGCAGTGGCGTAGGCATCGGGCGTGTAGGCAAAGGTGCGGCGGTCGGGTTTTGCCGAGGAACCAAAACCAATCCAGTCGGGGGCGATCGCCCCAAACCCCCGCTCCTCCAGCGCCAACATCACGCCACGCCAGCTATAGCCCGTAGCAGGCAGCCCGTGCAGCAGCACGACAGGCACTCGGTTGCTCGCTGCATCTCCTTCTACCGCTCGATAAAACCATTCGAGCTGCCCACAGGTCAGCGTTTTCTCCTGCACCGCCATGACGTTCTCCTTCGTTCCAGAACAGCAGGTGGGATGAGCTTACCGCTGCGGGGGATCAGAGGACAAGCGAGAGCCACAGGAGAAACAGGACAAACGCATCCTATGGTGACCGAAGCCCTGCTTTACTCGCCGGGAGCAGCGCTTGCTAGACTGCCCATTCTATATCGCTCATGTTGCTGAAAGAGGCTTTGCGCTTGGGATTGGCGATTTCAGGCTGGCGACTGCCTCAGGGCAGGATAGAACAACGGAATCACGTCTGCCTCTCTTCCCTCCTTGCGTCCTGAGTAAGCGTTTGCCCTGCTCTATCACCCATTAGCATCTGGTCGTTTGCGAGAAGGATGTTAAACTGTAGACTGACGTAGCGCTAAAGGGTTGCAAGCCGTTGAAACTCCTTTCTGCTGGAAGTCGCCTCTGGCTTCTCTTCTGGTACTTGGGAATGAATCTACAGCGAATTCGGCTTTCCGATCCTGCATTGTCCTGGGCAGATCGCTGCGAAGGGCCCAGTATGCGCTGATCGACCTGCAACTTTAGGTTTGTTTTTATCCATCTGCCTGGAGCCTCCCAAGTTGGGGTCGGCTTCTTACAGAAGGTTGAGCAAACTGGGTCGATCTGCACTCCATATCAAAGTTTTTGAACGGTTAATCGCTGGATTTCGCCAAACGGGCGATCGCGCTGCTTCTTCCACGAGGCGCTCGATCACTTGCGACAATGCGACAGGTTCTCCGGCGATCTGCTCAGGCAACGGGGCCATCCTGTTTTGCAAGGCTTCTACCAGCGCCCCTATCAGCGCCCCTGACGCGGTTGCAATCTATTCGAGATTCCCTGTTTTGAGGAACCCTGAGGGGGTTCTCCGCTGTCCTGCCGCGCCGACGGGGTCTTTGAGCCAAAATATCGCACCTGCCCAGCGTAACCGCGCCTCGTTCAACCCTCTTTTCTGAGCCGACTGGTTTTCACAGGTTTTCTGCTCTAGTTCTACATTCACAATTCACGCCGGACTTTATTGGGAAAAAGCCATGACCAAACTGCTTAGTCGTCAAATTTCGCCTGCGCCGCTGTCTGCCAATATCGGCATCACTGACCTAATCGATACCTACTTCACGGCTTACAACTCAGCCCGTCTGCGCGAAGCCTGTCATCTGCTCAGCCGTGACATCATGCAACCGGGCGTGACGGTTGCCCTCAGCCTATCTGGTGCGCTCACGCCTGCGGGGTTGGGGGTATCCGTCCTGTCGCCGCTGATGCGCCACGGGTTTGTGGATTGGATCATCAGCACAGGCGCAAATCTGTATCACGACTTGCACTACGGGCTGGGGATGGAGCTTTATGCCAGCAACCCCTTTGTAGACGACGTGAAGCTGCGCCAGGAAGGGCGAATTCGCATCTACGACATTGTGTTTGGCTATGACGTGCTGCTGGAAACGGATGCGTTTATTCGGGAACTGCTGCGCTCTGAGCCATTCCAAAAGCGCATGGGCACGGCAGAATTTCACCACCTGTTGGGCAAATACATCAACGCGATGGAAAAACAGCTTGGTGTGAAAAATCCCTGCCTGCTGTCTACGGCCTATGAGTGTGGCGTGCCGATCTACACCTCTTCTCCGGGCGATAGCTCCATCGGCATGAACGTCGCAGCCCTAGCGCTAGAAGGCTCGAAGCTGGTGATCGATCCATCGCAGGATGTGAACGAAACAGCGGCGATCGCCTATGCAGCCCGCAACTCTGGCATTCCCGATGTAGAAGGCAAGAGTGCTGCACTCATCCTCGGCGGCGGCAGCCCCAAAAACTTCCTGCTGCAAACCCAGCCCCAACTGCATGAGGTGCTGGGGCTAGAGGAGCGCGGGCATGACTACTTTGTGCAAATTACCGACGCTCGTCCCGACACGGGTGGACTTTCCGGCGCAACCCCCAGCGAAGCCGTGAGCTGGGGCAAAGTTGACCCAGAAGAATTGCCCAGCACCATTGTTTGCTATACCGACAGCACCATCGCTCTGCCGCTGATGGGAGCCTACGTGATCAACCAGTGCGAACCGCGTCCGCTGAAGCGCCTCTATGATCGCCGCGAGGAAATGCTGGCGACGCTGCAACGGGACTATCTGGCAGCCCGTGCAGAACGCACCGAGGAAAAGGTAGGCGCTGCCATTCCCAACGCCAAGCCAGTGCCCAAACCCGAACGGGAGCCTGTGGCCACCTATCCCTGCGGCACGCCCATCCGTCGCTAGGCGGGTTCAGGGCTGGCTGAAAAGGTATAGAAAAGGTTGGCTTTTCGGGCGTTTCGACCTCGAAAAGCCAACCTTCTACGCATCAACCTTCTACGCAAAACCTAGATACTGTTTCGGTAGTCAAGGTGCAGGACAAAGTTTGGTCGGTTCAAAGGACTGCCTGGAATGCAAAACACCGTAGATGACCCGGATTAATTTGTGCATGACGGCACCGACAACTTGCATTTTAGTTTCGCCTGCTGCGAGCAAGCGATCACAAAAGGCTCTAATTTGCAGGCAACGGCGAATCAACAAGATCTACTTCCGCCGCAGAGTAGCAGAGTAATAGCTGAATCTTTAAAAGAAAAATGCCTGACCCTATAAGCCCCCAAGGTCAGGCAGTTCACCTGTAAGGACGCCTTCTGAGCAGGAACCCTAACGATTCAATTGCCCCCTAATCGCTAGTGTTCCGAATGCGTTCTCCAGAGTTATCCATATTCTGCAATTTCTTGAATTCAATTTCCCTGAGATTTTTACTGAACTCTGTGGGGCAGTTTTGCAAAAAGGCGCCATCGGATACGGGAATTTCCATTGACAATTCTGTGATTTGTCGGGTAGTCAATCAGCCGTTTTCCGATGATGGGGGTTAGAAATGAGCCTGACGCACTTAGGAGTCTAAAAATTTGAATCAATCTGCTCCTGCTTGGATGACCATTCCAGACGGACAAATGCTAGGCTCGAAAAAATGCTGCTTGTCAGGGCTTTGAGGTGCTGCGTTAAAGAGGACGTTGCGCCAGAGAACTGCTGAGGGCGATCGCCACGATTCAACCATGCTCACCCCCATCACCGAAGACGTTTTTAAGCAACTGATTCCCGCTGTCGCCACAGCGCAGCAGTATCGCTACTACTGGGGCAAGTTTCAGGATGTGCTGAGTCGCGTGCTGATTTCGGTCGTGGGGGCGCTGCTGGGGTTGGTGCTGCGGGCAATTTTGCCACCCAACTTTTGGTTTGAGATTTTGGAATTCAGCGTGGCGATTATTGCTGGTCTGTACTGGTTGTGGGGGCCCGCTTACCAGGCCGGCCGCCGCAATGCTGAATATCGCCGCTTTCCCTATGCGGGCTTTTGGCAGGGCGAGGTGTCCGATGTCTACATTACTGAAGATCTCGTCGGCACCGAGGAACGGGTCAACAAGCAGGGCGAACTGGTGATCGTCGAAAATCGGCAGCGACGGCTGAACCTGGAATTAGCCGATGAAGCAGGCTACTTGGGCAAGGTAAAGGTGCCGCTGGTGCGCGACCATCGGGTGATTCGTCCGGGCGATCACGCTCAACTGGTTGCCATCTCCAATCGCCCCGACCTCGACCCCATTTTGGAGCTATCCGATGTGTACATGGCGGATTATGGGCTGTGGGTCAGCGACTATCCCTACCTGAATCGAGAGGTGTTTTCAGGCATCAGCCAGCAGCTCAGCCGTCGCGCTAGCGAACCCAGCCCAAAGCGCCGCCGTGGCCGTGCCAGCGACCCTGCCAGCGACCCTGCCAGTGACCCTGCCTACGACCCCGGCTTTTATGAAGCGCCGCCGCACCGGACTGAACGCTCTGGCCGCCCCCGTCAGGCTGACAGTTTTCGCCAAGAGCCGCCCCGCAGCCGCCC
>NZ_DVEA01000219.1:0-20138 GCF_015295965.1 Thermoleptolyngbya sp. M55_K2018_002 | reverse complement strand
CGGCTGGGGCGATCGCTGGGCCTCGATTCGCCGCTGGTGCGGGCCTGGCTGACGGGCACCCCTCTGCCCCTCGTACCCCATCGTCGCTGGCTCAGCATTGCCCTGCTCGGCTGTTTGGGCGGGCTGGCGATTCTGGGACTAGATATCCTATTTCAGCCGTGGATGCCAGCCCCGCTCACGGGTTCCGCCGCCACCCGACCCCAAGTGGATCTGTGGAAAGGGCTACTGGCCAGCATTTACGGCGGAATCACCGAAGAACTGTGGCTGCGGCTGGGGCTGATGACCCTGATTGCCTGGGTGCTGTGGCGACTGGCAGCGCGTCCTGTGTCGCCGCCAACCTGGATATTTGGGATGGCGATCGCCCTCTCGTCGCTGCTGTTTGGGCTGGGGCATTTGCCCGCTGCCGCCGCGGTCTGGCCGCTGACAGGGGTGGTGATTGGGCGATCGCTGCTGCTAAACGGGCTGCTGGGACTCGTCTTTGGGGCGCTTTACTGGAAGCTTGGGCTGGAGGCGGCGATGCTGGCCCATTTTTGTGCAGACTTGGCGCTGCGGGGGGTCGGGGGGAGCTAGCCGCAGTCCCCAAATGGCCCAAATTAACCCAAATTAATGAAACCCAAATTAACTTAGGGCAGCGGCTCGAAGAGGAGCGTGGCGGCAAGCTGAATTAGCTCCTGCGGCGGAATTCCCCTGGGTAAACTGGCCAGCCGCACAATGGTTTGCCCCGGAAACTGCGCCGCAGGAATCTCCTGACCAGGCACGTAGCGGTTATGCACCAGGTAGGTCTGCTGGATGCCCAGCGCCCTGAGCGAATCCGTCAGGCGGGCCGCTTCTGCCAGGATTGCCGACTGATTTTGCGCCACGCCGATAAATTCCGTAAAGCTGGGATCTTTCAGCAGCTTTTGCGCCTTCACCACGCGCTGTCGCAGCGTCCGCAGGCGGCTCATCAAATCCACCCGCCCCACCACGTCCTGATATTTCAGCCAGAGCTTAAAAATCCAGCCGAGCCAGTCATTTAGCGCTGTCGGCATTTCCAAAAAGCGCAGCAGATGCCCGGTCGGGGCCGTGTCCAAAATCACCAAATCCTGGCTGCCGTCCTCTAGCAGGTCAATCACGGCGATCAGGGCCAGCATTTCGTCAATGCCAGGGAGCGCCTGGGATACAATCTGCCGCCACGCCTGCGGCCCGTAGGCGATTTGCAGCGCGTCGTCGCCCGTGTCGCCGCTCATCATCTCTGCCAATTCCCACAGGTAATCTTCGCGGAACTGATGCAGCAGGGTGTCTGCGTCGATTTCCTGGGCGCTGAGGTTGGGCAACAGGGGTGTGGGATCGTGACCCAGCACGGTTCCAAAGGCATCGCCCAAGGAATGGGCCGGGTCGATGGAGATGACCCGCACTCGCTGCTGGGGATGGCGCCGGGCCATGCCCTGGGCGATCGCCCCTGAGAGGGTCGTTTTCCCAACGCCACCCTTGCCGCCGATGATCAGAAGACGACGGTGGAGGTCTAAAAAATCGGGAAGCGATGGCGGAATCGGGTGAAGGGTCGATGGCGCAACGGGCGGAGGAATTGGGGGCAGTGGCGCGAGGGTGTGGGGCAGGAGTTGGGGCAGGAGCCTGTCGAGGGCTTCGAGGCCGACGGGTTCGGTGGGCTGCTGGGGCAGGATGAGCAGCAGAGGGTCGGGACAGAGGGCAGCGAACTTTTCCAGGAGGTCGGCCTGTTCGCAGAGGCGATTCCCATAGGGATCGCTGCGCGAATCGCCCTCGCTGGGCTGGCTGTCGGACAAGACGCGATTGACCACAATGCCGCCAATGGGAATGTGGAGCGTGTCGAGGGACTCCAGAAACCGTCGGGTTTCCTGGTAGCTCATCGGTTCCGGGATGGCGACAGCAAGGCAGGCAGTGCGGGTGGCATCTTGCAGCAGGGCGCGACCGTGGGCCAGGCGCGTTTGCATCTCTGCCAAAAACTCATCGGCTGCATCGGCGGCGTGCGTCCCAGCGAAGGTCTGCTGCATCACCCGGTGCTTTTCCTGAAACAGGCTGAGGGCGGCCAGGAACTGATCCAAAAAGTCCATCAGCCCAAACAGATTCAGCGTGTGCCCACTGGGGGCCATGTCCACAACAATTCGGTCACTCTCGCCATCTTCCAGGATGCGCTGAATCTCCAGCAAGCTCATGAGTTCGTCCAGCCCCGGAAAGCCCAGATCCCACACGGGGCTGAGGTCTGCGCCTTCGACAAAGCTGCCGCGTTCCACCAATAGCTCCAGCACCGACCCATAGCGGGCTTTGAACTCGGTCAGCAGGGCCGCCGCATCCAGGGCGCGGGTCTGCACGTTTGGCAAATCAGCGAGCGATCGCGCTTCGTCTGTCACCTCCGTCAGCAGCACATCGCCCAGAGAATGGGCCGGGTCGGTCGATATCAGCAGCACCCGCTCCTGGGGAAATTCGTGCCCCCAGCGGCGGGCGATCGCACAAGAGAGGGTCGTTTTGCCGACACCACCTTTGCCGCTGACCATCAGTAGATGTACAGAATCAAATGGATACATATCGCAGGGATGAGGGGTCAGGGGTTAGGTTTGAAAGGCTCGATCCCCCTCAATCCCCCTTAATAAGGGGGACTTCCAGAGCGGCGCGATTCCCCCCTTGTTAAGGGGGGCTAAGGGGGGATCTCAGGCTGCCTCGTATCGGAACCGATCCCCCCCAATTCCCCTTAGTAAGGGGTACTTCCAGAATGGCTCGATTCCCCCCTTGTTAAGGGGGGCTAGGGGGGACCAAGGTAACGCTGTATTACACTTGCGCCTCCCTCGTTAGGGTTCCCCACCCGCTGGGATGACTAAATGAAGAAACGTGACCCATTCGCCAAATTGGGGCGATCGCAACCATGAGCGACCTGTTTAAGGGATTTGAGCAACTGCTGGAACTGGCCAAAGCCCTCGAAGAAAAAGCCGCCAGCGGCGAACTCAAGACCGACGTGCAGATCCATAGCCGTCCGCTGGGGAATATTCCGCGCCAGGGCAACATTCCCCGCACGGGCAGTCCAACCGGGGGAGCGGGAGTTGGAACCAGCCGTGTCCGCCCTAATGCCGCACCCAATGCCGCAACCAGTGCCGCATCCGATGCTGCCCCCGACACACCGCCCGTGGAAGCACCGGGAGCAGCGCCAACCGCATCGCTGCAAGACCTGGGCGGGCTAGGCGAGGTGCTGCGAGAACTGCGCGAGCATGTGGAACTGCCGCTAAAGCGCCCTGATCTGCTGCAAAAGCTAGGACTGGAACCGACGCAGGGCGTGCTGCTGGTGGGGCCACCGGGCACAGGCAAAACCCTGACGGCGCGGGCGCTAGCGGAGGAATTGGGGGTGAGCTATATCGCCCTAGTCGGACCAGAGGTGATCGGGAAATACTACGGTGAGGCGGAGGCGCGGCTGCGGGGCGTATTTGAGAAAGCGGCAAAGTCTGCGCCCTGCATTGTGTTTATCGACGAAATCGACAGCCTCGCGCCCGACCGGGCCAAAGTGGAAGGCGAGGTGGAAAAGCGGCTGGTGGCGCAGTTGTTGAGCCTGATGGACGGCTTTGCCAAGTCGCAGGGAGTCATCGTGCTGGCGGCGACGAATCGACCCGACCACCTTGACCCGGCCCTGCGGCGACCCGGCCGGTTTGACCGAGAAGTGCAGTTTCGCGTGCCCGACCGCGATGGACGGCTGGAGATTTTGCAGATCCAGACCCGCGCCATGCCCTTGCAAAACGTGGACTTGGGGGCGATCGCCGATCTTTCAGTGGGCATGGTGGGGGCAGATCTGAAGGCGCTGTGCCAGAAGGCCGCCTATCTGGCCCTGCGGCGGCAAGTACCCAGCCTCAGTGCCCCGGTTCCCGCCGACTTGCATATTACCCAGGCAGACTTTTTGCAGGCGTCCCAGGAGATTCGTCCCTCGGTGCTGCGGTCTGTGGAGGTGGAGTCGCCGGACGTGCGCTGGGACGACATCGGCGGGTTAGAGAGCGTCAAGCAAACTCTGCAAGAATCGGTCGAGGGCGCACTGCTCTATCCCGATCTGTATCGGCGCACGGGGGCGACGGCTCCGAGGGGCATCCTGCTGTGGGGCCCGCCAGGGACGGGGAAAACCCTGCTGGCGAAGGCGATCGCCACCCAGGCCCGGGCCAATTTCATTGCGGTGAACGGGCCCGAACTCCTGAGCAAATGGGTCGGCGCGGCCGAGCAAGCCGTTCGGGAACTGTTTGCCAAGGCGCGGCAGGCGGCTCCCTGCGTGGTGTTTATCGACGAGATCGACACGCTGGCTCCGGTGCGGGGCAGTTTTCAGGGCGATTCGGGCGTGGGCGATCGCGTCGTGGGGCAACTGTTGACCGAACTCGATGGCTTGCAGGGCTGCACCAACGTCCTGCTGGTGGCAGCGACGAATCGACCCGATGCCCTCGACCCAGCGCTGATGCGGTCTGGACGGCTGGATCTCCAGCTCAAGATTGACCTGCCAGATGCCGCCAGCCGCCTAGAAATCCTGACGGTACATAACGGCGATCGCCCCCTGGCCCAGGTCGAGCTATCCCACTGGGCTGCTCAAACCGACGGCTGGAACGGCGCAGACCTGGCGCTGCTGAGCAACCAGGCCGCCCTACAAGCCATTCGCCGCCACCGAGCGGCCGGAAACCCTGATCCGAGTGCGCTACACATTACGCAGGAAGACTTTGCGATGGCCCATGCGCTGATTGCTAGCCAGAAGCAGGCGGCAAGGTGAAAAAGGAAAAACGAAGAACGAAAAATAAACTTCTTCGTTCTTCCCTCTTCGTTCTTCTCTCTTCCCTCTTCCCTCTTCCCTGGCTCAGCGCGACAAGTCCGCTGGCAGGCGATTCGCGAAGCGATCCTTTTGGGAATCGCCCGCTGCTAAACTCACGGGCGCGGTGCCAAGCTGGGTGACTTCCATGTAGATGTGCGATAGCCCCACGGGTTGCCGACAGACCGAATCGAGGGAAATGCCTTCAAAGCAGGCGATGATGTCCTGCATGTCTAGGTAGGTGGGCAGCCAGAAGGTGAGGTCGTTGCCGTAGCGGCGGCAGGGAAAGCCGAGTTGCTGGGCGCGGGCGATCGCCCTCTCTTCCTCTGTTGTTTGCACTAGCACCACCTCCTGGGCGGGTACGTAGCGCCGCAGTTCTGCCAGGGTTCCCTCTGCCAACAGGCGGCCGCCTTTGAGAATGCCAATGCGGTGGCAGAGGCGTTCGGCTTCCTCCAGCAGGTGGGTGGTCAGCAGGGTGGTAATGCCCTGGTCGCGCAGACGACGGATGAGTTCCCACAGTTCATAGCGGGCTTCGATGTCGAGGCCGGTGGTGGGTTCATCCAAAATCACGAGTCTGGGCTGATGCACCAGGGCGATCGCCAGACTCAGCCGCCGCTGCATCCCGCCGCTGAGGGTTTCCACAGGCGAGTTGGCGCGGTCGAGCAGGTTTACTGCTGCCAGACAGGTGGCAATGCGGAGATCCCGCTTTTCCCTGGGGATGGCATAAATTCGCGCAAAAAAGTCTAAATTTTCGGCACAGGTGAGCGATCGATACAGCAGGTTTTCCTGAGGTACGATGCCGATCAGCCGCTTGGTGGCATCCGAGACAGGAATGCCGTCGATCGTAATGCGGCCGCTGTCGGGTTGCAGCAGGTTGCAAATCAGGTTAATAGTGGTCGTTTTGCCTGCGCCGTTGGGCCCCAGCAGACCATACACTTCGCCAGCGCGAACTGCCAGCGTTAGAT
Organism: Thermoleptolyngbya sp. M55_K2018_002; assembly: GCF_015295965.1. Classification (NCBI taxonomy): domain Bacteria; kingdom Bacillati; phylum Cyanobacteriota; class Cyanophyceae; order Oculatellales; family Oculatellaceae; genus Thermoleptolyngbya; species Thermoleptolyngbya sp. M55_K2018_002. The sequence goes on along the minus strand of NZ_DVEA01000219.1, from coordinate 14,399 downwards.
CCTGCAAAATGGGGCGATCGCCGTAGGTTTTGGTCAGCGTTTCTAGATGCAGCACTGTGCTACAGCCTCCTCTCTACCCGCACCATGCGGCGATACGCCAACCAGCCCCCGGCAACCACCGCAATCGCAAAGCCAGTCAGAAAGCGCAGATGTAACCCCACTTCAGCCGGGGTTCCGTCTGCCACGGACACGCCGGCCAGCGCCTCGATCATGTGAAACACCGGGTTGAACTCTGCCAGATTCAGCAGCGCATCGGGAAAAAACTGTGTCGGCACAAACGCGCCGCCTAAAATTAGCAGCGGCACGCCAAAGGTCGCCACCAGCGCATTCACGTCTTCCGTGCGGCGGGCAAACTGCGTCCCCAGAATAAAGCCCACGCCGACGTAGCTGGCAATGCTGAGCAAGATGACCAGCAGCATCAGCGGCGGCGACCCCTCAAAGGTTGCCCCCATAATGCTGGCGGTGGCATAGATCAGCAGCGCTTGCCCCAGCCCAATGTAAGTGTGCGCCAGGAAAATGCCGAGAAAATAGGATGTGCCGCTGAGGGGCGAGATAAACAGCCGCTTGAGGGTCTGCTGCTCGCGCTCTGCGACCACCGTGGACACGCTGCCGCCCAAACAGCTAAAGAACAGGGCCGCGCCCACCAGCGACGCAGGCACACAGCGCTCAAAAGCTTCCGCCTCGGAGAGATTGCCAGATTCGGTGAGCAGGTAGCCGTTGAGCAGCAAAATGGTGACTGGAAACAGCGTCCAAAACAGGAGCGATCGCCCCCGACGCACCAGTTCCCGCAAAATTCGCTGCGCTACTGCCAGCGTTTCTCGCCCATAGCCGCGCACCTTCATGCCAAACTTGACTCCTAACAGGGCCCTTGCCTCCCGGTGCAACCTTCGTGCCAGTGATCCCGCCAATCATACCCTTAAAGTTCACAAGAGTTCATAAACCAGGTGGCAGGGAAAAAACTGGCACGAGGGAATGCCCACGCGCGATCGCCTTTTTACAGTCAACAAGTGATTTAAGCAGGTAGAATCACTGCCACCAAGCGGATAGATCAACCTCTCGTGGATGAATCAGCCAGCTCCGCTGGAGTGGCTGGGTCAGCGTTTTCACCAGCGGAGAGAGTTCGCTTAGCTCTTGTAGTCCATTTTCGGTTTGCAGCTTGATGCCCCGCTGATAGAGCGTATAGCCCCGGCTCAGCGCCACCCGAATGCCGCAGTAATAGTCAGCAATGAGGCCCCGATGGGAGAGCGATCGCCTCACTTGCTCTAGAACCTCTGGGTGGGCCTCTGGGGAAAGCGGGCTAATATCAGTTGCTTTGAATAAATCTCGATCTACAAATCGGCGGCAGAGATCCGCCAGCACCGGGTCGTCGTGCTGCTGCCAGCGTTGCAGATGGTAGATAAACACGCCGTCGTCTGCCTGGAGATATTGCGCCAGGGGCAACGTGTTGCAGTCGCCTTGCAGCCACGCCGTTACCGTGTCGTCGGCCGATAGCTTGCCCAGCGCCAGCAGTTCTCGCGCCCGCCGAAACGCCTGCTGCAACCCCCAGGTCGCCGCAATATTTTTGGGATGGTTATAAATCTGGGCGTACATAAAGTAACGGACAATCAGATAATGCTCGATCGCCGCCATGCCTTTTTTTGCCACGACTAACTGCTGCGTGGTTGGGTCATAGCCCATCGCCATCAGAATTCGATCCAGATCGAGCCGCCCGTAGGATGCGCCAGTGAAGTAGCTGTCGCGCATCAGGTAATCCAGGCGATCGCAGTCTAGCTGGCTGGTCACCAGTTGCCACACCACAGGGAGTGGATGCGTTTTGTGATAAATCTGCGAGAGTTGGGGCAATAATGCGGGGTCGTGTTCATCCAGCCGCGATCGCACGGGTTCCGACTCGTCCAAGATCCGCCGCGTCCAGTGTTCGTGGTGGCTGCCAAAAATCTCTTCGCAGGTGTGGCTAAAGGGGCCATGCCCGATGTCATGCAGCAGCGCCGCACAGAGAACGGCTGCGCGGTAGGGCTGGAGTTCTCTATGACGGGTGGCCAGACGGTCAAAGGCACGACGGGCGATCGCCATCACGCCCAGCGAATGGGTAAACCGCGACGACTCGGCTCCGTGAAACGTCAGGCTGGCGGGGCCCAGTTGGCGAATCCGCCGCAGCCGCTGAAATGCGGGCGTGTCAATCAGGTCTATCAGCAATGCCTCAGTCGGATCAGCGCGATCGAGGGCGATCGCCCCATGCAGTGGGTCGTGATAGGTGCGTCCGGGCATTTATAGGGTTGGGGGTTAAGGGGCGGGGCAGCAGTCAGAACTTGAGCAGTCAAGACTTGAGCAGTCAGGACTTTAGCAGTCAGGCCCCAAGCACAAGATGCCCTGTCGAATCACTCACCCTCATTCTTCCCAACAGGCGGCCTGATATGCCATCCCCAGTTACCCCGCTGCCCCAGCGACGACCATTTGCTGCGTCAGCGCCTCAATTGCCGCCTGATATTGCTCATCGGCTTCCGTAGCGACCTGTTCGCGGCTAGTAATATTGAGCGAAACCGAGCGATCGGGTTCGATGCCGAGGCGATTAATGTCTCGGTGGCTGGGCGTTTCGTAGCGGGCAATGGTCACCGCCAGCCCCGACCCGTCCGACAGCCCAAACAGGGATTGAATCAGCCCTTTGCCAAAGGTCTTTTCGCCAATCAATTGGGCGCGTCCGTTGTCTTGCAGTGCGCCCGCCAGAATCTCGCTGGCGCTGGCCGTGCCCTGGTTCACCAGCACGATCAGCGGATCATCCGTCAGCGGCTCCGACAGGGCCTCAAAGCTATCCTGAATGCCGTCGCGGTTGACCGTGTAGACAATCGTGCCGTCCCGCAGCCACAGCCGCGCAATGTCGATGCCTGCTTGCAGCAAGCCGCCAGGATTGTTCCGCAAGTCCAAAATGTAGGCGTTGGCATCCTGTTTTTCTAGACGGGCGATCGCATGGGCCACCTCTTCTACGGCATTGGCGCTGAACTGGGTGAGGCGAATGTAGCCCACCTGGGTTCCGTCGGGCTGGGGCCGCAGTTCGGCGTAGACCGGGTTGATGGTGATGCGATCGCGCACCAGTTCCACCTCCCAGCTTTTCGGGCTTTCATCGCGCCCAATCGTCAGCACCACACGGCTTCCCGCTGGGCCACGCATCCGCTCGGCGGCTTCGTCCAAGGTTAGGTTCGCAGTTACCTCGCCATCGATCTTCAAGATGCGATCGCGCGGTTGCAGACCAGCCCGGTCTGCGGGGGAACCCTCAATCGGCGTAATCACGCGCAGATCGCCCGTATCCGGATCTTGGGCAATTTGCAGCCCCACACCGCTCAGTTCGCCAGACGTATTGGTTTGCAGACTGCGATACTGATCCGGCTTCAGCAGGCGCGTGTAGGGGTCGTCCAGCCCTGCCAGCATTTGCTGAATCGCGGCATAGGTATCCTCGCGGTTGGTGGGAGCCTGCTTCAGCACCTTCTGGCGCACCAGCCACCAGTTCTGGTTATTAAAGGTGCTGTCCACATAGGCCCGATCGACAATCCGCCACACTTCATTCAGCAGCTTTTGCTCCTCGGTAAAGGCATAAGCAGGCGGAGTATTCACCTGCAACGCCATCAACCCCGTAAAGAACCAAACCAGCACAAACCCAAGTAGTCGCTTTAATCCCTGGCGCTCTAACCCCAGGCGCTTTAATCGATGTTGCTTCATAAAACATATCTTAACGTTCTACTCAGACGGCGGCTATCTCAGGCGTACCTGTTCTAAAAGGATCGGCGGCGATCGCCCCAAGCCTGCTCCCTTCGAGTTAACCAGCCATCGTAGCAGAACCCGCAGTCTTTATCACTTCTCTGTAAAATTGCAGCGCCGCCCAAAAAGTTGAATGAAACCTGTGCCGGATCTTGGTTACAGCGTGAAATCTGATGAGTAGCTATGTTACATTCTTTAGAAATGGCAATACATCTCTCTTTTGGAATTCTTGCTTCATGTTTACAAAGCAGGTAACTGACTCGAAAGCGTACCAGTGGTTTCAGGAACGGCTGGAAATCCAGGCGATCGCCGACGATATCAGCACTAAGTACGTTCCTCCCCACGTCAATATCTTCTACTGTCTCGGTGGCATCACCCTGACCTGTTTCATCATTCAGTTCGCCACCGGGTTTGCAATGACCTTTTATTACAAACCCACTGTGACTGAAGCGTTCTCCTCGATTCAGTACCTGATGACTGAGGTGAACTTTGGCTGGCTCATCCGCTCGATCCATCGCTGGTCTGCCAGCATGATGGTGCTGATGATGATCCTGCACGTCTTCCGGGTTTATCTGACGGGCGGCTTCAAGAAGCCCCGCGAACTGACCTGGGTAACGGGCGTAATTCTGGCGGTCATCACTGTCTCCTTTGGCGTGACGGGCTATTCGCTGCCTTGGGATCAGGTCGGCTATTGGGCGGTCAAGATCGTGTCCGGCGTTCCCAGCGCTATTCCTGTCGTCGGCGACCAGATTGTGGAACTCATGCGCGGTGGCGATAGCGTGGGTCAGGCAACGCTGACTCGCTTCTACAGCCTCCATACCTTTGTGCTTCCCTGGTCGATTGCGGTGTTCATGCTGCTGCACTTCCTGATGATCCGCAAGCAGGGTATCTCTGGCCCCTTGTAGGTCGCACGGATCGGGTCGCTGAGTTGAAAGAGGGCGATCGCCCTTTCAATGCTTCGGCCGATCCTTTACACTGCTGGAATCAGTTAGCTGCTGGGAACCCCAACCGTCTTCCCCTCTGTTCGATCCTTGCTGCTTAGGAGAAACCTGAATCATATGGCAACCATTAAGAAGCCGGATCTTAGCGATCCCGCATTGCGCGAGAAACTTAGGAAAGGCATGGGTCACAACTACTATGGTGAACCCGCCTGGCCCAATGACCTGCTATACATCTTCCCGGTCGTGATCCTGGGAACCATCGGCTGCGTGGTGGCGCTAGCTGTGCTAGACCCCGCTCTCGTGGGCGAACCCGCCGATCCGTTTGCGACTCCCCTGGAAATCCTGCCGGAGTGGTACCTGTACCCCGCATTCCAGATTCTCCGAATCGTGCCGAACAAGCTGCTGGGTGTGGCGCTGCAAAGTGCTATTCCCCTGGGCTTGATGCTGGTTCCTTTCATCGAAAGCGTGAACAAGTTCCAGAACCCCTTCCGCCGTCCAGTCGCGACGACGGTCTTCCTGTTTGGAACGCTGGTGACGCTGTGGCTGGGCATCGGCGCAACGTTCCCGATCGACAAGTCTTTGACCCTGGGCTTGTTCTAGGGATGTTTTTCTAGCTTTATTGGAGCGACTTGCTCCAGATTGGAGCGACTTGCTCCAGCTGACTCGGCGCTCGTGCATCTACTGGGAGTGTATTTTTCTCTTCTGGTTGCTGTACGGGCGCTTTGTTGTGAAATAGTCTTAGCTTTGAACCGGAGCGCTCGACGCAGACTGCCTCAATCCTTTGCCGTTTCGCCGAATCTTAAATCGTGGTGGATGTCATTCAGCAGCGAGAGCGATTGGTGGTGCCCAGCCAGCTAACCGCTCTGAATCCAATCCAAACCTGGTTCCGACAGTTTTGCCTGCAAAACAAAGGGCGCTATCCCTGGCTGGCCCATCAGTGCGATCGCCTCAATTTAGCGCTGGCTGAAGGCTTCACCAACGCTGTGCGCCATGCCCACCGGGGGTTGCCGCCAGAAACACCAATCGAGATTGCGCTGGCGCTGCATGAAGACTGGATCGAAATCCGAATTTGGGACTGTGGACGGCCGTTTAATCCCGATCGGCTAAAGGAACCCCAACCCGGCACGCTGCAATCGGGGGGCTATGGCTGGTTTTTGCTGCGGCGGTTGACCGATCGCGTGTCCTATGACCGCTACATCGACGGGCGCAACTGCCTGCAACTGGTAACCTACGGCTTTAAGCACCCAGTCTAGGTTTAGCAGCTAGACGGGCTGATCGATCTGCTGCGCCGTTCCCGACCCATCCGATCTGAATCGTGTCGGCTGAATTGCTCAAGGATCGCGCCTTGAAGTGGTAGCCTGTAGAGTTGATGTGTGTTGTAGAGGGAGGCGTTATGAGCGAAGATGCCGTTAAGGTCATGAAGCAGCAGGTGGGTATTGCGGCGGCGCAGCGCGTGCAGTCTGGCTCCATCGTAGGGCTGGGAACTGGGTCTACGACGGCCTTTGCAATTGAGCATTTGGGCGATCGCCTCAAATCGGGCGACCTGAAAGACATCAAAGGCATTCCGACCTCGTTTCAGGCATCGGTGCTGGCTAAGAAGTATGGCATTCCCTTGGTCACGCTGGACGATGTGGAAAAAATCGACATCGCCATTGACGGGGCTGATGAGGTTGATCCCAATAAGGTGCTGATCAAAGGCGGCGGCGCAGCCCACACTCGCGAGAAAATCGTGGACTCTCTGGCCGATGTGTTCATCGTCGTGGTGGACAGTACCAAACTGGTAGAGACACTGGGGTCTACGTTTCCGCTGCCCGTCGAGGTGCTGCCTGTGGCGGTGGCCCCGGTGACGCGGGCGCTGAAGGCACTGGGCGGCACACCCGAACTACGGATGGGCGTAAAGAAGGATGGCCCAGTGATTACGGATCAGGGCAATATGATTCTGGATGTGACCTTCGGCAGCATTCCCAACCCGGCTGAGTTTGAGAAGACGCTGAATAATATTCCGGGTGTTTTGGACAACGGCCTGTTTGTGGGGCTAGCGGATGTGGTGCTGGTGGGCGAAATCAAAGAGGGACAGCCCACTGTCCGGGAGCTATAGCGCGGGAGCTATAGCGCGGGAGCTATAGCGCGGGAACTGTAGCCGCTCTGACGGGCGAAAGAAAGTCAAACCCTAAGCAGGTTTTGAGAAGTGGTTGACACGGCGGGCAAAAAGCTGAGACTTCAGCCCGTACTCGATCGCCTCCAAAATGCGAATCACACCTGTAGTGTTGATCATTTCAGGAGACTTGCCTGCCCGCTGGGCAGCCTGCATGGCCTTATCGGTGAGTTTGTGGCTGGTGTAGCCCGTCATAACGAGAACTAAATCGGCGCTGGCAACGTGGCTTTCGGCCTGTTCGGCAATCTGTGGGCCCGCCTGCGCCGTACACCAGATTAGTTCGACTTTTGACTCCCTCAAACGGTTTCGCACGGCGGTTTCTAATCGGTCATGCCCGCCGAAAATGACCACTTTGCCCTCAAGCTGGGCATAGGGGTTGGGGCGCTTTTCGGAGGTGCGATGGCGGACACGGGGCTGGACGTTGGGCGCACGCTCGACGCGGGAGCGGTTTTCTAGCGCTTTGTTGTAGATAAACGTGAGGGTCTGCTCGTGGCTACCACGCAGGCGAGCGACGGGCCCCTCCTCGCTGTAGGCGTTAATTTGCTCGATGAGCTTATCGACGACCTCTTCCAGTGCTCCGATCGCCTTCAGATCATGCACGTAGCCTCGAATGGCGATCGCCGCATCGGTTGCATTATAGAAATCTTCCTGCTCTGCAATCATTTCCAGCAGGTCATCTTTGAGGGCCTGTCGCCAGCGGGCTGCCTGCTCCGCGACGCGCTCATCGATCAGCCGCTCCTCTTTCAAAATCATCTGGCGATCGACCATTTGTGCCGCCAGTTCTGGCGCATCGGCAATTTTCTGGCGCAGGTCGGCGACTTTTTCTTCTAATTTGGTACGGGTCACGCTGTCTGAAAAATCGCCTGGCTCAAACTTAGAGAGCATTCGCTCCGTTTCCTGGAGTAGCGGTTCTAATCTCTGGCGAATTTCGACAACTTTTTGCTGAATTTGTTCATCCCGCTGCTGCTGTAATCGTTTTTCTTCTAGCTCTATCTTTGCCAGGGATAATAAATCTTTGACGGATGACTCTAGATCATCTAAATCGCTAATATCCATACGCTTTTCTCCAAAACAATAAGTGATTAACTAGTGATTAACTTAGGGGCTATGAATTCAGACGGATAAAAAGAAAAAGCCATCGATACCCATCCGCAGTACCAATATTGGGGGGTATCGATTATCAAATGGTATCGATCGTGGCATCTACGTCAGTTAATCCCAGTCGGTTAATCCCAGCATCCAGGCAAGGACTGGTGTTTCCGCATAAGAATCTAAATACTATCTCGAATCGGACTCGTATCGAATCTTGAAGACTATCTTGCTCGTTATGAATCCCAAGTTCTTACTGCTAAGCCCTTTGGCAAACTCGTTGTCAAGCTTTTTGACGAACTCTCTGTCGAACCTTCTGTCGAACTTGCTGTCAAATACTCTACCAAACCCCCTATCCCCCCTCCTGCCGCCGCTTTGCCAGGCCATAATATGGCTAAACTATCGAATCTGTAGGTTTATCAATGCACTAAGTTGACGATACTCCTATTATTGCTACTTTTGAAGGGGTTGCCCTTTTCGCATAAGACCCCTTCTCAAAATCCTATGCTCTATCGACGGTTTGGACGGACTGGGCTGGCAATGCCCGTTTTTTCTTGTGGCGGAATGCGCTATCAGCACAAGTGGCAGGATACGCCGCTGGATCAGATTCCGTCCGATAATCAGGAAAATTTAGAAGCCACGATTCGGCGATCGCTCGAAGTGGGTATCAACCACATCGAAACGGCGCGGGGCTACGGCAGCTCAGAACTGCAACTGGGTCAGATTTTGCCGAAACTGCCGCGCGACCAGATCATCGTGCAAACCAAAGTATCGCCCACGGCAGACCCGCGAGACTTTGAGCAAAAACTGGAGCAATCGCTCGCTTACCTGAATCTGGACTATATCGATCTGCTGGGGCTGCACGGCATCAACACGCCAGAACTGCTGGACTATAGCCTGCGGCCGGGCGGCTGTCTGGATGTGGCGCGACGGTTTCAGGCGCGGGGGCGCGTGCGGTTTGTGGGCTTTTCGACCCACGGGCCGACGGAGGTGATTGTGCGGGCGATCGCCTCCGACCAATTCGATTACGTCAACCTGCACTGGTACTACATCAACCAGATCAACTGGCCCGCCATCGAAGCCGCCCACCGCCACGACATGGGCGTGTTCATCATCAGCCCGTCCGACAAAGGCGGAATGCTCTACAACCCGCCGCCCCGATTGGTGGAACTTTGCCACCCCCTCAGTCCGATGGTGTTCAACAACCTGTTTTGCCTCAGCCATCCGCAGGTGCATACGCTCAGCATTGGCGCGGCCCGCCCTAGCGACTTTGACGAGCATCTAAAAACGCTGGAATTGCTCGATCGCGCTGACGAAGTGCTGCCGCCCATTTTGCATCAGCTTGAGCAGGGGGCGATCGCCGCGCTGGGCGAGGACTGGTACAAGACCTGGGACGTGGGCCTGCCGAACCATCAAGACGTGCCCAATCAGATTAATATTCGCTCGATCCTGTGGCTGCGAAACTTGGCGATCGCCTTTGGACTGACTGAATTTGCCAAAACCCGCTACAACATGCTGGGCGGGGCTAGCCACTGGTTTCCGGGCAACAAGGCCGACGAAGTTCAATCCCTCGACCTGCGCGACTGCCTGCGCCACAGCCCCCACGCCGACCAGATTCCCCGCCTGCTCGCCGAGACTCACGAACTGCTGGGTGGTGCAGCGGTCAAGCGCCTGTCGCAGAGCTAGGAGCCATGCATTTTGCAGGCAGTGGTGTTCCAAACTGGTGCTTAATTCTCTAGTGCTTAATTCTCCGGTGCTTAATTCTTCAGCCCCGTCGTCGCAATGCCGCCAATCAACTGGCGCTGTCCGACCGCAAACAGCGCCACCACAGGCACCGTCACCAGCACCACCGCCGCCATCAGCAGCGACCAGCTATTCGTAAACTGCTCCTGAAACTCCGCCAGCGCCAGTTGCACGGTTCGCAACTCTGGGCGCGTCGTGAACACCAGCGGCTTAAACAAATCATTCCACTCGCCGATAAAGGTAAACAGGAACAGCGTCACCAGCGCGGGTCGGGCCAGCGGCAGCACAACCCGCCCCAGCACTTGCAGACGGGTAGCACCGTCTAACGCGGCCGCTTCCTCTAGCTCGATGGGGATGGTCTGAAAAAACTGCCGCATCAGGAAAATGCCGAATCCATTGACTGCCGTCGGCAAGATCAGCGCCCCGTAGGTGTTGATCAGGTGTCCTGTTTTTAATACCCAAAAAATCGGAATCACCAAAAGCTGGAACGGAATCACCAGCGTCGCCAGCACCAGCGCCAGCACAGTCTGTCGTCCCCAAAAGCGAAACCTCGCCAGGGCATAGCCTGCCAGTGCCGAGAGCAGGATTTGCAGGGCGGTGACGGCAAGCGCTACGAAGGTAGAGTTGGCGATCGCCCCCAGAAAGTGCCCCCGCGCCCACACCTGGCGATAGTTGTCGAGCGTCAGCCCTGCCCTATCTCCCGTCTGAAACGAAGTCCACAGCACCACGCCCAGCGGCAGCAGCACCAGCCCCGCCCCCAGGCCCAGCAGCAGCCCGTTGAGCCAGCGCCACAGATTCAACGACAGGCTGGGAAACCGACTAGAAAGCATAACGTGATTCTAGAGAAGGAGCCAGCAGCGAAATCTTGTGCGATACAGTATGGATCAACGGTTTAGGCTTGGGCATAGATATAGATCTATGATGTCGTTGAACAGGATATCAGCTACAAGGGGACTCTAGTTTAACCATTCCATGCCGAAACCCAGTAGAGTAGAGTTTGGGCATATTTTAAGTTAAGCAAACTAGGGCACTGATTTCTTTACACTGGTTTCTTCCCAAAGCTGCTGCAAGTTGGAGACTTTCCTCCAAACCACGCCAGCAGACAGACTGACCCCGCAATGCTTAACGTCACGGCTCGATTTGCCGCCATTGCCCCTCGCTCTCGTCTAAACGTTCTGGACACCGCCGATCTCAGCGCTGCCCGAACAGACCTACAGGAGCTTGTTTTCCACCGTTTCGACCCTCAGTCAGGAGACCGACCCTACTATGCCGCAGCTTGAGCTTACCCCAGAACTCGACTATCAGAGTGCCGTCTACAGAGATGCCTATAGCCGCATCAACGCCATTGTGATTGAGGGCGAAGAGGAAGCCTTCGACAACTACCAGCGCCTTGCAGAGTTGATGCCCGATCACAAAGACCAGTTGATTGGCCTGTCGAAGATGGAAAGCCGCCACAAGAAGGGCTTTCAGGCCTGTGGGCGAAACCTATCCGTTGAGCCAGACATGGCCTTTGCCAAGGAATTTTTTGCCGACCTGCACCGCAACTTTCAGGAGGCCGCAGCCCAGGGCAAAATCGTGACCTGCCTGCTGATTCAGTCGCTAATTATCGAGTGCTTTGCGATTTCTGCGTACAACATCTATATTCCGGTGGCAGACGACTTTGCCCGCAAGATCACCGAAGGCGTGGTGAAGGATGAGTATCTGCACCTGAACTTTGGCGAAGAATGGCTGAAGGCGAACTTTGAAGCATCTAAGGCAGAGCTAGAGGAAGCCAACAGGCAAAACCTGCCGCTGGTGTGGCGGATGCTGAACCAGGTGGAAAACGATGCCAAGGAACTGGGCATGGAAAAAGAAGCCCTGGTAGAGGATTTCATGATCAGCTACGGCGAAGCGCTGAGCAACATTGGCTTCACCACTCGCGACATCATGCGGATGTCTGCCTACGGGCTGTCGGCTGCCTAGACGGGCGATCGCCCTCTAGTCCTGCTTTCCCCAGTCCCCTGAGCAGCTCGGTTCTCCTCTAAGCTAGGGGCTGGGGAAAATGTTTTGTGACAATTTTTGCCCGCTTTATGCTGTCCGCAGCCCAAGGATGACCGCGCCACACCGTATTCTAATCTTGTTGAGTGAAAGGGATTTTCCATGAAGGCGCAGGTATTTCGCGGGGTCAACCAACTGAGCTACGAAGACGTGCCCGTGCCAGAACTGGCGGCAGACGAGGTGCTGGTGCAGGTGCGGGTGGTGGGCTTGTGCCAATCGGATATCAAGAAGATTCGCTATCCGCTGTATGAGCCGCCGCGCATCTTTGGGCACGAAACGGCGGGCATAATTGCGGCAGTGGGCGACGACGTGCGGGGCTGGTGGCCGGGGCAGCGGGTGGTCGTGCTGCACCACATTCCCTGTATGCACTGCGGCTATTGCCTGAATGAAAATTACTCCATGTGCGAGGTGTATAAAAGCATCAGCACAACGGCCGGGTTTGTGCCCAGCGGCGGCGGCTTTGCGGAATATGTGAAAGTGCCGGGGCATATTGTGCAGCACGGCGGCTTGATCGAAATTCCCGACGATGTGACCTTTGAGCAGGCCAGCTTTGTGGAGCCGACCAACTGCTGTTTGAAGGCCGTGAAAAAGGCGCAGGTGCAGCCGGGGCAAACGGTGCTGGTGACGGGGGCGGGGCCGATTGGGCTGATGTTTGTGATGTTGGTGAAGTATTTTGGCGCAAGGGCGATCGCCACCGATTTGATCCCCTCCCGCCTGGAAAAAGCCCGCCATCTGGGAGCCGAGGCCGCCTTCGATCCGCGAGATGCCGACCTGCCTGCCAAAATTCGCGCCCTGACAAGCGGCATGGGCGTAGACACGACGCTGCTGGCGGTTCCCAGCGACAAGGCATTTTTTCAGGCGCTCGACTGCACGCGCAAGGGCGGCAAAATTCTATTCTTTGCCGAGTTTCCCGATGAGGTGGAAATTCCGATCAATCCCAACATTCTCTATCGCCGCGAGATCGATCTGATGGGCAGCTACAGTTCGTCCTACAAGGTGCAGAGCCTCGCCGCCGATATTGTATTCAACAAGCGCATTGATGTGGATGCCCTGGTGAGCGATCGCTTTCCGCTGAGTGATCTCGCCGCTGCGGTCGATCGCGCTGTGTCGCCCACGCCCGACACGTTCAAAATCTTGATTGATGTGGGGCAAGGCTAGTGATATTTATATACTAAATGAGAGAGGGATAGAACCTGCATGGCTCTATCCCTTTTGGATTCATCAGATTGAGCTTAGACAAACTGGAACATGGTGCTATTTAGATTCAGCTTGCCGTTCCCCTGAACAATCGCAATCAGTTCATCCGTGCGTCCAGTTTCCAGGAAAATAGCCGTTCCTTTGGGCAATCCTTGGGGTGCGGAACCCAGGCGATAGTCGGACGCTTTGCCGTGCAGTTGGATCACATCCTGCTGTCGGTTGAAATCTTTGATCAGCGCGTAATCTTTGAATCCTGGGTTATTCCGCTTGCCGTCATCATAGAAGACGCGCTGCTGATCGCCTAGCACAAACAGATCGCGTCCGGGGCCACCCGTGAGTTGGTCGATTTCGTTTCGCCCTGGCGTGCGGGTGTTGGGGTTTACACCGATTAAAATGTCGTTCCCGCCGCGTCCATTGAGCCGATCGTTCCCCCGAAGCCCCACCAGCATTTCGCCTGCATTCGTTCCGGTGAGCGTATCCTTGCGATTGGTGCCTCGGAGCGATCGCATTCCGGGTGCAGGCGACAGATCTGGCAGACCCACGGGCGCTCCAATGGGCGCTCCAATCGGCGCTCCAATGGGTGCAGCATTGGGTGGCTGCGGCAGTAGCGAATCTTGAGGACGGCCGGGCTGATTGATGCCACCACCGGGGCGATCGTCGTCTAAGATCGTGATCGTTGCTTCTCGGTTGCCCTGCAAAATCGCATTTCCGCCTTGCACCTCAAGCAGCCGCATCACAATTGTTTCATCGCCTTCGATGAGCGTATCTTGCAGAATGGGAATCGTAATTGTTTTGCTCGATTCACCAGGCTGGAATAAGACGAAATCTGACTGAGGTAAGATATAGTCTGAGCCGTTGGTTGCGGTGCCGCCAGTAATTTCGTAAGCAACCTGAGAGGCCAGGTGCAAATCGCTAGAGCGCGTCACTGTCACCTGTGCGCCGACGGGCACGCCGTTTTCGCCAATCTGATAGGTGGGCTGACTAAAGGACAGCACCGATGCAATTTCAAACTGCTGGGCATAGATGCCGTAGCCGTCGCCATCTTGCCCCTGGCTTTGCCAAGTGACGATGAAATTGCCATCCCCCTGCATGGCGACCGTTGGGACAACCTGGAGGCCTGGAGTGTGGGAGTTTACCCGCAGTTCATTGCTGAGGGGGCTGCCTGTGGCGCTAAAGCGACGCATGTAGATGTCGGCATCATTGCGCTCCTGGGTGCTGGCCCACGTAACCACAAAGTTGCCTTGAGAATCGAGTGCAATGCTGGGGGCATAGTGGGAGCCTGTCGGAGTCTGGTTGATTTGAATCTCGTCGCTGAGGGGCTGCCCTGCGGCATCAAACCGTCGGGCAACCAGCCCTTTGTTTTGACAGCCCCAGGCCACGACAAACGAACCATCTGCGCCCATGGCCACCTTTGCACCCAATTGATCGCTCTCAGTGGTCAGGTTGACAGGAAGTTCGCCGCCCACAGGTCGGCCGTTGACATTAAATCG
>NZ_DVEA01000350.1:0-3487 GCF_015295965.1 Thermoleptolyngbya sp. M55_K2018_002 | reverse complement strand
GCGGGGCTGGCATCGGGTGCGGCCTTTTCGGCAACCCTCAAGCAGCAAGTTAGCGAGTGGGACAAAAACCGCTCGACCCGCACCCTGGCAAATATGCAGGGACCACAGCTTTTGGTGCCATTTTTAGGAATTTCCGGCGGCGTGTGCTTCTTTCTGGCGGCAGGACTGGAAATTTTTGGGTTTCCCACCAAGTTGGCCTATGCCGTCGCCATTCCGCTGACCGTTCTCACCGGGCTGCTGGTGTGGACGCAACTGGCACGACTACTGGAGCAACTGGAGCGCGGTGGCTCCAAGGCCCTCGATCTGGACTCTTTTGGCTAAAGTGAAGGGGTGGCGAAAGACTGTATTTCGACGCTGCCCCGAATTTCTAATCCTTAACCCCTAAATATGGTCTACCTCTACTGGATTCTCGTCGCGGTGATGCTGGTGGGCGTGATTGGCTCTGTTGCGCCTGCGATTCCGGGAATTGGGCTGATTGCGCTGGCGATCGCCGTTTGGGGCTTTGTCAATGGATTCGCGGGGCTAGGCATTCCCCTGACGGTGGCGGTGGTGTGCCTGCTGGTGGGCACGGGGGTCGATTTTTTGGCGACCTATCTGGGTGCAAAGAAAGCCGGAGCCAGCAAATGGGGACAGATTGGCGCAATTGTGGGGCTGTTTTTGGGAGTGTTTGGGCTGCTGCCCGCGCTGCCCTTTGGCGGCCCGTTTTTGGGGCTGATTATTGGGCCGATTGCGGGCGCGATTCTGGGTGAGTTTCTATTTCGCAAAGACCTGTGGCTGGCGATCAAGGCGGGTCTGGGGATTGTGGTGGGGTCGCTAGTGGGGCGGCTGGTGCAGTTCATTTTGGCGATCGCCACCTTTGCCGTTTTCCTCTGGACAACGCTGCCTACCGTGACGGCGGTTCCCGGTGCTGCCTAGTCACTGACTGCATCTGATTGCCTGATTAGTCGGATTTTTGCGAAATACTTCTCATTCACTCCTCTACGTAAGGTTCGCGCCGCACTTCTTCTACCTGACTGACGGCAAGAATTAGCGTCATCCGCCGTCCTATCTCTCGGCTCACGAATTCTTCCAGCAGTTCCACTTGGCGCGGGGTGACGGGTTCTCGACTCCGCACCGTCAGCCGCACCTCTGGCGGCTGGGTATACCAGTTGATGTCGCTATCGACCAATTGCACGCGCTGAAACGTCGCTGTGCGGGTCAGCAGCGCTCGTTTTAGGGCAGCCTCAAGCTGGTTTTGCTGCACCATTTGCACAAAGCTGACCCCCAGCGGAATCAGCAATAGCCCGGTGAAGGTGAAGGCCCACAGCAACGCTCTTTGCGCCTGTTCGATAGGCGTATAGCCCGCCAGCAAAAAGGTCAACATGCAGGACAGCGTAATCCCCAGCAGGTTGGTCAGATAGAGCAGCGTCGCTCCCAGGCTGAGGCTCCAGTCGCCTTGGGAGAGTCCCAGCCCAATCACGCAAACAGGGGGCATGAGGGCAACGGCGATCGCCGTTCCGGGCAGCGAGGCCGACACTTTGGGATTGATCTTGGCATAGCCGCTCACCCCGCCAGCCGCCACGGCCACGCCCAGATCCAGCAGGTTGGGGCTAGAGCGGGCCAGCACCTCGCTGCCAAAGCTGGCAATGCCCACAACGCGCCCCAATAGCCAGGCGATCGCCAGGGCCAGCAGCGTTCCCAGCAAAACCGACGCAGCCGCTCGCCGTACTAGCAGAATGTTTCCCTCCAGCGCCCCAAAGGCCAGCGCCCGAATTGGCGACATCAGGGGAGCGATAATCATTGCGCCGATGATCACAGCCGCGCTGTTGGACAGCAGTCCAAAGGTGGCGATCGCGCAGGACGTGACAATCAGCACCAAGTAGGGCGTATCCGCAACGGACTCGCTCAGCATGTCGCTATGCAGGCGCTCCAGTTCCGAGAGGTTGATCCGCCCCCGCTGGAGCGTTTTCACCGTCTCCCAAAAGTTCGCCATGAATAGCGCTATCCGTCTCCTCACCATCAATCCTCCTCCCTGCTGGGCGATGCAAGCAGATGGTCATCCTCGTTCAGAAGACGCGGGTCTTTTCAGACGCAAGTCTCAGAAGCAAGTCCTTTCAGAGGTAGCCTGTCAGACGTAGCCTGCCGCATCGCAGATATCACGCTTACAGGGACTATCATTTCAGATGATGGAGCCAGATGATAAATCAACTTCGCTACAGTCGGGCGGCTCTTACGGCGGCCCCAATCAGCCCGACCTGAGGATTCAGCACTACATGCACCGGGATTTGCTCCAGCAGGGGACTCATACGCCCCTTGTCGAGAAATGCCTCCATAAAGCCGCCCGCCTTTAGCACGTCCAGGTTTTTGGCCGCGATGCCGCCTGCGATGTAGAGGCCGCCAAAGGGCAGCAGCTTCAGCGCTAGGTTGCCTGCTTCGGCTCCGTAGGACGAGGCAAAGAGGGTCATCGTTTGCTCGCAGAGGCGATCGCCCGCCTGAGCGCCCAGGGAAATCACCGCGCCCGGATCGACGGATTTTTCTGCCTTGCCCGCCTCGCGCTCCCAGGTGAGGATTTTTGCGCCGATGTCGGGCGACTCTTCGGCAAGCTGGCGATCGCGCAAAAACTGATAAATCGACACAATCCCCTGCCCCGACACGATGCGCTCGGCCGAGAGGCGATTGATGCTGAGCTTGTCTAGCAAATACTTCAGCAGTTGAAATTCCAGTTCTGAACGGGGCGCAAAATCAGCGTGCCCCCCCTCCGACGGGTAGACGTAATACACGCCTCCCTGAGGAATCAAGAAGCCCTGACCTAGCCCTGTGCCTGCGCCAATGACGGCGATGGGGGCGTTGGGCTGGGGCTTGCCGACCTGGAGCGTGTAATAGTCGTCTTCACCCAGGCCCAAAATGCCGTAGCCGACGGCTTCAAAATCGTTGATCAGGCTGATATTGGGAATGTTGAGTTCGCGGCTGAGGCGATCGCCCTCCAGGGTCCAGGAGAGATTGGTCAGCACGGAGGTATTGTTGACCACGGGGCCGGCGATCGCAAAGCAGGCTTTCTCGATTCCGGGAGCGCAGCCCATGCAGCTTTCTGCATCTGCCAGAAACGCCCGCACCATCGGCACCAGATCTAGATATTCTGCACTGACATAACGCATCTCGTGCAACGTTTGCAGCTTAATTGGCCCGTCGTCGCTGTGGACTTCTGCTAGCCGCAGAATGGTCTTGGTGCCGCCGATGTCGCCTGCCAAAAGTCGAGTCATGATGCGATGTCATCCACAAATAGGGGGTCTAGAACGGGCTGGGGGTCTTCGTCCGCGTCGTCGTCCTCAACGTCCTCAAAGTCATCGACATCGACATTGTAGGCAGGATTGTAGTCGGGTTCCAACTCGGCTGCTGCCGCTGCCCAAATTCCTTCGGAATCTTCATCGTACTCGTCGTATTCATCATCCTCTTCAGATACTTCGGCAGGGGCGATCGCCCGATTGGCCACCGTGCCGATAATGGGCAG
>NZ_DVEA01000199.1:0-20177 GCF_015295965.1 Thermoleptolyngbya sp. M55_K2018_002 | reverse complement strand
CGGGTCGATAAGCCTGTTCTGGGGAAACTCGGCCTAGCAGCCCGTGGGTCAGCACAAGGTTCTGAATAACCCTGAATAGCCCTGAATACTTGGATTTCAGTTGGGAAGGCGCGACCGACCCAACTGATTTTTTTTGCAGTCGCTCTGGCAATATTTCCTAGCTGTGGCCGCAACGGGCGATTTGCGAAGCGTTCGCGCAAGTGGTGCGGCGCACGTTCCCTACAGGAATTGCCCTCCTGACCAGCCCTCCTGACCAATAGCGCACCAAAATGCGAATCACTTCGCCCTCCACAGGCGACGGCAGCGGCGGCGACGATTCGCCCGCTTCGGCAAAGCGCCGGACATGAAGCTGATGCACAATAGGATTTACACCGGGCAGCACGCCACAAATCAGAATGCGAACGGGCTGCTGACCGTTTGGCACAACAGGAACAGGCACCCGAAGCAAATCGGGTACGGACTTTGGAGTTATCATGATGTCACCTGAAATAAGGTAGGGCGTGCAAAGTTTATCCTCAGTGCGATCGGTGGAGATCCCCCTAAATCCCCGCGCTTACGCGCCGCTTCGCTAGTAATAAGGGGGACTTCCGGAGCGGCTCGGTTCCCCCCTTATTAAGGGGGGGAGGGGGGATCAAACCTGGCGATCTGGCAAACAGAACTTATTGCACCTGTAGAGGAGAGAGAGAAAAGCGATCGCCCTTCTCTCTACAAAATATGCCTTCGTTGCATACGCACCATTGGCATGTCGAAATCATATGTTGCATACGCAACGGTGTCAAGCAAAACATGGGTTATGTCAGACTTCGCATCAAAGAGCTAGCCGAGCAGAGAAGCTGGACGCTGAAAGAAGTCGCTGACTATGCAGGCGTGAACTACAACACCATAAGAAGCTACGTGCAGCGAGACATGCTGAATACGGTTGATTTGAGCGCTGTGTTCAAGATAGCTCGCGCCTTCGACGTGTCGATCGAAGATTTAGTTGAAATACTAGAAGAGTAGAAGCAGCGCATTCATCCTCCATCCCTCATCCTCCATCCCTCTCCCAATGGTTGCTACCTCCCATCGCGCCGATCGCGTTTTGCTACACAACATTAGCTGGGAGCAGTTTGAGCGGCTGCTGGAAGACCTGGGCGATCGCCGTTCTGCCCGTATCGCCTACGACAACGGCACGCTGGAGATCATGACCCCGCTACTGGAACACGGATATTTCAAAGAGGTGATTGGCGACGCGGTGAAGGACATGGCCGACGAGCTAGCGCTGAACTACGAAAGCTATGGCTCTACCACATGGCGCGATCGCCTCCAGAGGGTCGGGCTGGAATCTGACAACTGCTTCTACTTTCAAAACGAACCCGCCGTGCGCGGCAGAACCGATCTAGACTTGCGCCAAGACCCGCCACCCGACCTGGCGCTAGAGATTGACATTACCAACAAATCCCTTGATCGCTTCCCCATCTACGCTCGGCTGCGCGTGCCCGAACTCTGGTGCTACGACGACGGCAACTTGAAGATCTACCACTTTCAATCGGGGGATTATGCGGAAGCAGAGCCGAGTCTGGCTCTACCCCAACTGCCCCTCCGTGAACTGCCGCAGATCATCGAAGCGCATCGGTCAGAAGGACGACGCGCCCTGCGCCAAGCCATCCGCCAGTGGGCACGTCATCATGCAACTCGCTAATCCCCTTGTAAGATACCGTCCGCGTGGCATAACGGGTATAGCTGTCAGCGCCGCCTAGTAGAACATTGTTTGATGCGTTGCGCTGGCGTTGGCACTCATCTCGTTTGCAAATAGCGCTGTCTAGAAGCCATTCCGGGAAGACCAGTGCTAGAACGGGTATCAGAACAGCTTGAGGGTTAGCAGAACAGCATGGCGAATCCGGTTTCGCAGCGGCGGGGTAACTGGTTGAACGGCAAAGCGCTCTGGGCACAGATGCAGCGGCGGCTTGGCGATTTAGATTCCTCGGAGCCGCCAGAAGATTCGCTGCCGCTGCGGGTGCTGGTGCAGGCGATGGTGATTGTCGGCATTATTGCGGTAGATGTGTCAGCGGCAGACACGACCGATGCCTTGGGCGTAAGTCTGTGGGCCGTGCCGATGAGCGCGGTGGGCGGAGCTTGGAGCTGGTCGCGTCGCCGCAGCCGCAATATCCCGGTGAAATTTTGTATTGCGATCGCCATGCTGATTGCCCTGGCGGTCTTTTTTGTGCGGCTGGTGGCAGAGCGCAACGACACGCGCATGGCCCTGGCGGAACTGCTGATCCAGCTTCAGGTCTTTCACAGCTTTGACCTGCCGCGCCGCAAAGACCTGGGCTATTCCATTGTGATCGGGCTGATCTTGATGGGCGTGGCGGCCACTCTCAGCCAGACCTTCTGGTTTGCGCCGCTGCTGATTGCCTTTGTGGCCCTGGGCATTCCGGCGCTAGTGCTAGACTATCGCTCTCAGCTTGGGGTTGCTCCCAAGACGATGCGGCGCATTCGCCAGAGCTTGCCGCTGCGGCCGCTGGCAGGCGTGCTGGGCATTACGCTGGCGCTGGGGCTGGTGATTTTTGCCTTTTTGCCCCGCCTTCCGGGTTATCAACTGCGGGCGTTTCCGGTCAGTGCGCCCATCCAGTTTGAAGGCCAGTTTGACGGCGGCACGATTATCAACCCTGGCTATGTGCGCGACGGTCGCGCCAGCACGGGCAGCGGCATGGGCGCAAACGGCAATGTGCAGGGCGGGCCGGGCGAAGTGGATGCAGATTTTTACTATGGCTTTAATCGCCAGATGAACCAAAATCTGCGCGGCTCGCTGACCCCAAAGGTGGTGATGCGCGTGCGATCGCAGTCCGAGGGCTTTTGGCGCGTGATGGCGTTCGACCGCTATACGGGGCAGGGCTGGGAAGTGTCGCGGGATGGGGAAAACGACGTGCAGGTGCTAGAGCGATCGCCCTGGACCTATCGCCAAATTCTGCCCTGGTTAGTGACGCTGAACCAGACGCGGGAAGTGATTCAGACCTTTACTGTGGTTGCAGATTTGCCCAACCTAGTGCCCGCCCTCTACGAAGCCAAGGAGCTTTACTTTCCCACGCGGCAAATTGCCATCGATCCCGAAGGTGCGCTGCGATCGCCCATTCCGCTGTCCCAGGGGTTGACCTATACCGTGGTGTCGGAAGTGCCCTTTCGCGATCGCACTCAGTTGCGGAATGCCACGACCGTCAACCCGTCCAACATCACTGACTATTATCTAGACGTGCCAGCGGCGATCGCCCCCCGCATCCGCCAGACCGCAGAAGAGGCGCTGGCCAAGTCGCCCACGCCAATCACCGCGCCCTACGAAAAAGCCCTCTACCTGGCGCAATATCTCAAGCAAAACTATCGCGTTTTGCCCGATCTGCCGTTTTTGGAAGAAGACGAGGATTTGGTCGAGGCATTTCTCTACAAGTACCAGGGCGGCTATCCCGACCACTTTTCTACGGTGCTAACCGTCATGCTGCGCTCCCTTGGCATTCCGGCGCGGCTGGTGGTGGGCTTTGGCGCGGGCGAGTTTAATCCTTTTACGGGCTATTACGTGGTGCGAAACACCGATGCCTTTGCCATGACGGAGGTCTATTTCCACAAATATGGCTGGTTTGCCTTTAACCCGATTCCCGGCGGAGACGTGATCCCCACCTCGGTCGAAGAGTCGCAGGTGTTCGCCGCGCTGAAGAAATTCTGGGAATGGATCGCGGGCTGGCTGCCCTCTCCGGTGTCGGGCTTTTTGAATGGGCTGCTAGAGGCGATCGCCCAGGGCTTTGGCTGGGCCATGTCTACCCTAACTCGCTGGTTTACGCAGGGCTGGGTGGGGCTGCTGACGGGGCTGATGGGCCTCACGGTGGCGGCATTTTTGGGCTGGCTGGGCTGGAGCGGCTGGACGGCCTGGCGCGATCGCCGCTGGTTGAAGTCCCTGGCTCCGGCGGAGGCGCTCTATCAGGAGATGCTGCGCTGGCTCGCCGAACAGCACATTCGCAAGGCCCCCAGCGACACGCCCCTGGAGTTTGCCCGCACTGCCCAGCAGCAGCAGCCCGCCCACGGGGAACTCATCCACCAGATTGCTCAGTCCTACGTAACGTGGCGCTATGGCGGCCAGGTGGGTGATCTCTCTCGCTTGCGCCAGCGGTTGCACCAGGTGAAACAAAAGGGGCGATCGCTCCCCGCCCGCTTCCAAGGCCCATCGCGCAGAAAAGTTCCGTCTTAGATGCTAGGGTCACTTCCTTGAAGCATTCCCCTCGAAACTGGCACGTCTCAGGTCATTTAACCTGTCCATTCCGATAAACTGAAAAGCCGCTATCCAAAACAGAAACGGAGATTAAAGATTTGAAACATGCAATTCCCGGTGGAGAATGGGGAATTATAATGTGCGATGCGATATTCAATCTATGATATTCTCCTCAGATAGCCTCTTGCATTGCCCCGTGTCCGCTCTCGCCCTTGCATCTCAGTTCCTCTTGCTGAGTCCCTGAGCCATTACGCTTCCTTCATTCACGGCTGCTGGCACAGCATTTTCTATCCCGTCTTTTCAGTTCCATCCTACGTTAGAGAGGTCGTTTCCCTTGTCCCGTCGCTATCTATTCACATCAGAATCTGTTACCGAAGGCCATCCCGATAAAATCTGTGACCAGATCTCGGACTCGATCCTCGATGCCTTGCTGACCCAAGATCCCAGCAGCCGAGTCGCCGCAGAAGTCGTCGTCAATACGGGTCTGGTGCTGATCACCGGAGAAATTTCCTCCAAAGGCACCGTGAACTACGTCGATCTCGTCCGCCAAAAGATCGCAGAAATTGGCTACACCGATTCGGTCAACGGTTTTTCGTCCAATAGCTGCGCGGTGCTAGTGGCGCTCGATGCCCAGTCGCCCGACATCGCCCAGGGTGTAGACAAGGCCCATGAGCAGCGATCGCAGCGCAGTGAAGAAGAACTCGACGCAATCGGCGCGGGCGACCAGGGATTGATGTTTGGCTTTGCCTGCAACGAAACGCCGGAATTCATGCCGTTGCCAATCAGCCTGGCCCACCGCATCTCGCGTCGCCTCGCTGCTGTGCGAAAGTCGGGTCAGATCCCCTACCTGCGTCCCGACGGCAAAACCCAGGTCACAGTCAGTTACGAAGACGGTCGCCCTGTCGGCATTGACACCATTCTCGTCTCTACGCAGCACACGGAAACCATCGACGACATCACCGATCCGGCAGCGGTTCAAGCCAAGATTCGGGAAGACCTCTGGCAAATCGTCGTGCAGCCCATCTTTTCGGACATTGCTATCAAGCCCGACAGCGGTACGCGCTTTTTGGTGAACCCCACGGGTAAATTTGTGATTGGCGGGCCCCAGGGCGATTCGGGGCTGACGGGTCGCAAAATCATCGTGGACACCTACGGCGGCTATTCTCGCCACGGCGGCGGCGCGTTTTCTGGCAAAGACCCCACCAAGGTCGATCGCAGCGCTGCCTATGCCGCCCGCCACGCCGCCAAAAATATCGTCGCGGCCGGACTCGCAGACAAGTGCGAAGTGCAGTTGAGCTATGCGATTGGCGTGGCGCGTCCCGTCAGCATCATGGTAGACACCTTTGGCACGGGCAAGATCGACGATGAGCGTCTGCTGGAACTGGTGAAACAGCACTTTGAACTGCGTCCGGCGGGCATCATCCAGACCTATAACCTAAGCCGACTGCCTGCCGAGCGGGGCGGACGGTTCTACCAGGATGTCGCGGCCTACGGTCACTTTGGCCGCACGGATCTAGATTTGCCGTGGGAACAGCTTGACAAGGTAGACGCGCTAAAGCAGGCAGCCGGGGCACTGCTGTCTGGCATGTTGAGCTAAGTCTTACGGCAAGCAGTTCGTTCAGGGCTGACGGTTTTCGTCCTGCGCTCGATAGGGTAAAGTGGCATCCTGCCTAGTCAGGTTGTTCTTACGCTATCGGGTTTTCTACTGATGCCGAAATCGCTGCCAAAGTCGTCGCCAACGTCCTCTCAAAACCATCGCGCTGCGTTTCTGTCCCTGCTCGTGCTGACGATGATCTGGGGCTATAACTGGGTCGTGATGAAAATTGGCATTGCCTATGCGTCGGCGCTCGACTTTGCGGCAATGCGGCTGGTGTTGGGGGCGCTGAGTCTATTTCTGGCATTAATTGCCCTGCGAAAGCCGCTAAGGCCCGAGGCCGTACCGGGGACAATTTTGCTGGGACTCATGCAAAACACTGCAACCGTGGGGCTAATTACCTGGGCGCTGGTGAATGGGGGCGCGGGCAAAACGGCCGTGCTGAACTATACCATGCCGTTTTGGCTGCTGCTGTTTTCGTGGATTTTCCTGAAAGAAACCCTGAGGCGATCGCAGTGGTTGAGTGTCGGCATGGCCGTGACGGGGCTGCTGCTGGTGCTGATGCCGCTAGATTTGTCGAGCGGGTTGGGCAGCAAGATCATTGCCGTGGGCGCGGGCATTTGCTGGGCCATTAGCGCTGTGCTGGCGCGGGTGTTGCAACGGGACCAACAGCTAGACCTGCTCTCGATGTCAGCATGGCAAATGCTGTTTGGCAGCATTCCACTGGCGATCGCCGCCTGGATGATCCCCACTCAGCCGATTGTCTGGTCGCCCACGTTCATCGCAGCGCTGCTCTATAATGCCGTACCCGCAGCGGCGATCGCCTGGCTTCTGTGGTTCTACGCACTGAATAACTTACCCGTGGGCACGGCGGGATTGTCTACCCTGGCGGCTCCGGTGATTGGCGTGCTGGCGGCGTGGCTGCAACTGGGCGAGCGCCCCAGCGGTGTAGAAGGACTGGGCATGGTGCTAATTTTGGTCGCGCTGACGATAAACGCAGTGCAAACCATTCAGACTGAGCGACGCGCCAAGAATCAGGCAAAACTGAGCGCCTAATATCGAGTCACTGATATCGAGTCACTGATATCGAGTCTCAAAAGCCCATCGCGTTCCGTCTTGTATCCGCTTCTACGGAACCCCCTGCCCAAATCCGCTAAGGTCAAAGCAACTTGGGGATAATGTTATCTGAATCACATTTACTGAGTCGCATTTACTCCCAAAGACCGTGACGAACATCGCGAATCGTTAACGCAAATCGTTAAACCAATCTGGGGCGGAGTGCAAGGGGCAAACAGCAATGCGCCTAGAGCAGTTGAAGGCATTTTTGGCAGTGGCAGAAACGGGCAGTTTTCAGCAGGCGGCGCTGCGCTGTGGCGTGACGCAATCCACCGTGAGCCGCCAGATTCAATCTCTGGAATCTGATTTGGGAATGTCGTTGTTTCACCGCAGCACCCAGGCCAAGCTGACGGTAGCGGGCGATCGCCTGTTGCCTCGGGTTCGCAAAATCTGCCAGGAATGGGCGAACGCCACCCAAGAACTCGGAGAACTGCGGGCGGGCAAACAGCCAGAACTCTGCGTAGCGGCGATTCACTCCCTCTGCGCCTATTCGCTGCCGCCTGTCTTGCAACAGTTTTGTCAGGATTATCCAGAGGTGCAACTGCGGGTAACGGCCTTGGGGAGCGATCGCGCATTGAAAGTGCTGCGTGATGGACTGGTGGATCTGGCGATTGTGATGAACAACCGCTTTGTGGCCAGCAGTCCAGAAATCGTGGTGGAAGTTCTCTATGACGAACCGATTAAGCTGCTGATGGCGGCCGATCATCCCCTGGCAGGCTGCGACGCAGTGCCCTGGGCCGACCTGGCCCGCTATCCGCAAGTCGTGTTCAAGGACGGCTACGGGATGCAGCGGATTGTGCAGGAGCAGTTTACCCGCCGGGGAACGCCGCTGCGGGCTGCGCTGGAGCTAAATACGCCCGATGCCTTTCGCGGTGTGGTGCGCCAGGGCGACATGCTGGCCCTCTTGCCTGAATCGGCGCTGATCGAGGCTTACGACGATCCGGCGCTGGCTATTCGCCCGATTGCGCCCGATGCGAACACCGCCCTGACCGATCCCCCCCTGACGCGCCAGGTGGTGATGGTGACGACGAGCGATCGCCTGCAAATTCCCCCAATCCGCCATTTCTACAACCTGATCCTGTCCCAACTCCCCCAGCGCATCCGCCAGCCCCCCCTGGCCGCGACGACCCCCTAATCCCATCTCCCTCCTCTTTGGCATGAGCCACGCCTTTAGAACGCTGCTGCGAAAGGTCGGCAGCGGCCCCCACACCAGCCAAGACCTGACCCGCGAAGAATCTGCCGCCGCCACGCGCATGATGCTGCTGCAAGAGGCAACGCCCGCTCAGATTGGTGCGTTCATGATTGCTCACCGCATCAAGCGCCCCACGGGGACAGAACTGGCAGGAATGCTGGATGCCTATGATGAGTTGGGCCCAAAGCTGCAATCGATTGGCGATCGCCCTGTTTTCATCCTCAATGCCCCCTACGACGGGCGCGATCGCACGCTGCCGCTGAGCCTGGTCACGACGCTGATTCTACTCGCCGCAGACCAGCCCGTCATTCAGCACGGCGGCGACATCATGCCCACCAAAGAGGGCGTGCCCTTGGTAACGCTGTGGGCTGGGCTGGGCGTAGACTGGTTGCGCCTGTCCCTTAGCCAAGTTCAGGACGTTTTGGAACGCACAGGCATGGGCTTTGTCTACATGCCCACCCACTTTCCACTGGCGCAGGCGCTAGTGGAATATCGCGATCAGATTGGCAAGCGCCCGCCCTTTGCCACGCTGGAACTCATCTGGTCGCCCTATGCGGGGCAGAGCCACGTCGTCGTGGGCTTTGTGCATCCCCCTACCGAAGGCATGGCGCAGGCAGCCTTTGCGCTGCGAAACACACCGCTCTACACCACGGTCAAGGGGCTGGAAGGAAGCTGCGACCTGCCGCGAGAGCGCACCGCCATCCTCGGCTTTAGCACCCCGTCGCCAGACGCACTGGAGCGGCTGCACCTGCACCCCTACGATTACAGCATGGGCGGCAAAAATGTCCCCTTGACCAGCCCCGCCGCCGCAGTCGAAGCTATGCTCCAGGTGTTGCAGGGCAAACCGTCTGAACTGCGCGAGTCGGTGCTGTGGAACGCGGGCTTTTATCTATGGCGCGGCGGCAAAGCAGAAACGTTGACAGAGGCGATCGCCCTTGCAGGACAACTGCTCGACCAGGGTTCTGCATGGCAAGCCCTCACTCGTCTGCGACAGGTCACCAGCGCCCCCTGCCCCGTTTAGGGTCGGGGTTTTCGCGGCTTCCCCAGATTCTTGCCCCCAGATTCTCGCCCTCAGGATTCTTGGTCTAAATGAGGGGTTAGACTCTCGTGCGGGTTGCAGCGCAATCGGCCTATGCTCGGAATGCGGTTTTCTGGTGTTTTGAGTGCGATCGCCCAGGCTCTTGCGTCAGTGTTTTCACGCAAGCTTCGCGGTCGAGAACCCTGCTGCTGGGTTTACTAAACCCTCTCATAAAACACCAGATCGCCAGCAGCAACACGAGGAGTGACCCGTAGGATTGAAGATGCCAAAACTACAACCCATTCAGCTTGAAGACGGCAGCATTTTGTACGTCGAAGCCACAGACGATATCCAAGCAATTGATGTACCCACGAACGGTGGTGGAACCGGAAACGGATACCCCAATGAACCTTCTGAGGAAGTGTCTCGTACCTCAAAAGGATGGAATCGAGGCAACCCAAATACTCAAATAGCGCAGAGCTTCCAAGCCATCGAAAGCACGATTAAGACCTATACGCAGCATACCCTCAACGCTTTTCGAGGGGCTGCAATGGCAGATGTGAAAAAGGTGACGCTGGAATTTGGGGTGAACGTCAGCGGTGTGGGAGGTGTGCCCTATATCGCCACAGGAACAGCCGGTTGCAACATCAAGATCGTGGTCGAGTGTGCTTTTCCCGAACGCACGACCCCGGAACCCCAAACTCAGGCATCCCAGTTGCCTAGAGAAATACCCCCCTCAGCGAGGATGTCGCCTGCTCGCGAAGCCAATGGAGTTGGTAACGGAGCTAGCCCTAGCCACGCAGGTAGACCCGCGCCGCCGCCGCGCCCAATTTCCTAGCCATCTGCCTAGCGATCTACTACGAGATGAGCGTGAGGCTGGTGCGAAATTGATTCATGCTGCAAAAGGGACACACGCACCGCCAGTCTCCATTCAACCCTGACGGATCAACCCTGACAGGTCAACCCCGACAGGAATGTAGCGCCCGTGCGATTAGCCTGGCCAAGAAAAACCCCCTGGAGTTCAGGGGGTCATTCACTCTTCGACACAAACCAATGTTTTGTGATTAGACCACGTGACGACTTCAGAAAGACACACCCTAATGCTTTGAAAGACTCAGGACTGACGCACTCGCGATCAGTTTTCTGGGTTTTGGACGATTTCTCGCGGGCTGCACCCACGAGAGATCGTCCAACTGCGTCAGTCCCTAAGACTGCTCCTTGAAATCTTGTGAAACCTTCTTGTGAAACCTATAGAATTGCGTGAAGCGCCTATGCAATGTCCGTCTTGGATACGCTGGGCGGGCATTAGGAGCATCGCTTGTGCCAGTGCAGGGCGACTTGCACGCTGCGCCACTTGCGCTGCCTCATTCAGGCCGCTTACTGCTCGTAGGTTACGCCGCGATACTTCAGGTTATGGACACCATGCTTCTGTGAGGTTGCGGCGTGAATAGCAGTCTGGACTTTGATGCCGCGATACATCCTTTCACCAGGCATAGAAGCTATCGAGCCTTGGGGCTTTTCAGGGCTGTATTCGTAGCTGGCAAAGCGATAGGTAAGTTGCATAATGACCTCTGTTAGCCGAAGCGTTGATGGTAGGCGATTAACGTGAAACGAGCTAAGCAGCGTGCTTGAACCGTAAGTATCGGGTATCAATCAGGTGTCAATCAGGTCAGCAAACAGACTATGTAAGTAAGCTAAGCAGATAAGCTGATAGATACGCTATGTGTGCGAATGCTGTCGATTGCTGTTGATATCCGGGAGCGGGAAGGAGTTTTAAGAAAAAAGCAAACCTGAAACAGGGGGGCATTGCACTGAGGGGGGCTTACTCAAGGCGCGTTCAACGGGAGGGGTTCAGGTTTGCTGGAAATTTTGCGGGACACTTCTGGGGCTAGTTTTGGAGATGAAGCGGTGGGGTTGCGCTAACCGCTTAGCTGCCGTAAGCGACACCGCGATATTTCAAGGGAAATCCCGTCGAGCGGGTGGCGGAAGGGGTTTCTGGGTTAATCTTTGCGCCGCGATAGGTCAGATCCATCGATTCCAGGTTGGCTTGGCGGGATGCCTCAAGCTGGGTAGCGGTGTAGGCATAGTTGACGGAGCGGTAAGTGAGTTGCATGGTTGTGTCTCCTTGAGAGTGAGCCAGGAAAGATGCGGTGGGGGCTATCTGGCGTGTTGCTTTATGTCTTAGTTTTATGCTGTTTCCCCAGGCGGGTCGATACAGAAAAGTTAGGGAGTTTTGGCAGGGATGATCCTTAACTTTTGGGCGATCGCCCCGCACACGCCTTAACTTCCCTCAATGACACTTCCTTCACGCGGGGCCGGAGAGGGGTGGAAATCGGTGGTAATAGGCAGAAATTAAATTTAGCTAAATCTTGACATTTCCTTCAAACGGTAGCTTAAAATACAGATTGAAAGGCTACAGCTATATCGAAGAGCAAACAGTTAGACCGCAAATTTGGTAGACCGCGAATTTGGTTAACAGACTCGAACAGAATCTCTCGAACCGGATCTTGACAAAAGGGCGATCGCCCCTCCGGGTCTGGCTTTCCCCAGTACCCTTAAGTGGTTCAGTGGCGTACTAATACACACTCTCATAGAGACTTATACAGACTCTCATACAGACTCTCGTTAATTCAGCCAGTACAGATTTCCCAAGGGTCACTGGCAGCCCAAAGCTTGACAAACATTCGACAAAATTCTTTAGGAGGAACAGATGAGATTAACGTATCGGGGTCACGACTATGAGCAGGAGCCTGTCCCTCCTATGCAGATGCGAGACTCTGGCTCCGTCGGCCTCTACCGTGGACGGGAGCTTCACTTTAGCTATCCCCGTCATGTGCCTGTGCCCCAACCCGTCAATCGGTTGCAGTATCGTGGCGTAGCCTATCAAACAACCGAGACGGGCGAAGTGAATTCGATGGGGCGGGTGGTGCGTCCGGCTGCCCATCCTCAGGCACACCACGCGATCGCCCATGCTCACGCCCGCCTGCTCGATCAGCAAGAATTGGCAAAGGTGCATCACCAATACCTGATGGAGCGGTTGCAGCATCGTCTGGAAGTGGCACGGGCTAAGGGGGACGACACGCTAGTTCGCCAGCTTGAGCAAGAGCAGCATCAGTTGGTGTAGCGCTCGGCGTTGCGATATGGCGTGAGTTCTTCGTTGCACCATGCCGCGCTACCACACATTGTCGTCTGGATTAGGCTGAGGCTCAGCTAGATAGGAACCCGACGGCTCTGCGGCTTTGCGCGTGGGCTGGAGAAACTTTTCGTAGGGTGAGACTGGGGGCGACGCGGGGGGCAATAGCTCCAACTGGGGCGATCGCCCTTGACCCGTTTGGGCGCGGCGGCGGCGCGATACGCCTTCTTCCGTCGTTTCCTCTGCCACTACTTCGTAAAGAATTGCCTGCTTGTCGCCGTCGCCCCGGCGCAGCACCCGCCCCAGCCGCTGGATATACTCCCGGCTCGACCCCGTGCCCGACAGGATAATGGCCACACGGGCATCGGGCACATCTACGCCTTCATTCAGCACATGGGACACGGCTAGCGTCTGATACGTGCCCTCGCGGAACTTTTGCAAGATGTCGTGGCGTTCTTTCACGGGGGTCTGGTGCGTCAGCGCCGGAATCAGAAATTCCCTGGAAATTCGGTAAACCGTGGCGTTATCGTTGGTAAAGACAATCGTGCGGTCGGGGTAGTGCTGTGCTAGCAGATCGGTGAGAACCCGCAGTTTACCCTCTGTGCCGAGCGCGATCGCCCTTGCCTCCCGGTGTGCCAGCATGGCCCGCCGCCCCGCCTGCGACTGGGCACTCAGCCGCACAAACTGCTGCCAACCCGACAGGCTGCCCAAAAACACCCTATGCCGCTCCAGAAATGCATTGCGGGTTGCAATCAACGCTGTGTAGCGATCGCGCTCCTGCTGCGACAGCTTTACCTTCACCTGCACAATTTCATGGTGCGCCAGCGCATGACCCGACAGTTCCTCCGCCGTGCGGCGATAGACCACTGGCCCCAACAGCGTGTCCAAATCAGCGTGGCGGCCGTCGCTGCGGTCGGGCGTAGCGGTCAGGCCCAGGCGATAAGGGGCGATTGCATATTCTGCAATAACCCGGTTAAAGTCGCTGGGCAAATGGTGACACTCATCGCAAATCAGCAGCCCATAGCGATTGCCCAGAGACTCTGCATGAATCGCCGCGCTGTCATAGGTGGCAACTAGGACAGACGTGCGATCGCGCGATCCGCCCCCCAGCAAGCCTACCTCTGCATCGGGAAATGCCGCCAGCAAATGAGCATACCACTGGTGCATCAAGTCCAGCGTCGGCACTGTGATCAGCGTGCTGCGCGGAGTTGCCTGCATCGCCATCTGCGCCAGATAGGTCTTGCCCGCTGCGGTCGGCAGCACCACCACCCCCCGTCGCCCGGCCGCCTGCCACGCGGCCAGTGCCTCCTGCTGGTGTGGATAGGGCTGCCGCTCAAAGGCCGCATTCAGGGCGATCGGCTCAAACGCTTTTGCCTCATCGTCAAACGTCGTGCCCTCCGCCCGCAGCCGCTCCACCAAAGGACGATACTGCATAGCAGGCACCCGAAACCGCTCCACCCGGTCATCCCAGGTCGCGAAATCCACCCAGGCCTTGCCCCTGGGCGGCGGATGCAAAATCAAAGTGCCCCGGTCAAACTTGAGGGTTGGCGTGCGGGCCATGCAGTACGTTCGTTTTCCCCTGAGTGATCTGCCCGTATTGTACGCCAGGGATACCATTCCGTTTTAGACTGGAGAATGCTCGGATTTGATGTGCTGTTTTCAAGAAGACCCCTGTGCGAAAAAAGGTTATTGCTGGCAACTGGAAAATGTACAAAACTCAGGCAGAAGCGCAAGAGTTTCTGCAAGGGTTTTTGAAGCATCTGACGGAAACGCCCGACGATCGGGAGGTCGTGCTTTGCGTCCCTTATACCGATCTCTGGCTCTTGTCCAAAAACCTGCACGGGAGTCGGATTCGGCTGGGCGCGCAAAACATTCATTGGGCTGCCGAAGGCGCTTACACGGGTGAAATCTCCGGGCCGATGTTAGCAGAAGCGGGTGTGCGTTACGTCGTCGTTGGCCACAGCGAGCGACGGCAGTATTTTGGCGAAACGGACGACACGGTGAACCTGCGCCTGAAAGCCGCTCAGGAGTTTGGCATTACGCCGATTCTGTGTGTGGGGGAAACTAAGCAGCAGCGGTCTACGGGGCAAACCGAGCCGTTTATTTTTAACCAGCTTGAGAATGATCTGGTGGATGTAGATCAGTCCAACCTGGTGATTGCCTACGAACCGATTTGGGCGATTGGCACGGGCGACACCTGCGAACCCGATGAAGCGAACCGCGTGATTGGGCTAATCCGTGAGCAAATCGATAACCCCGACGTGCCGATTCAATATGGCGGCTCGGTCAAGCCCGACAATATTGATGTCATCATGGCTCAGCCAGAAATTGACGGCGTTCTGGTGGGTGGGGCTAGCCTGACACCCGACAGCTTCGGGCGCATCGTGAATTTTGGGCTGTGAGTTTTGGGCTGTGAATTTTGCCCTGAGAATTCGGCAATCCGAAATCGAAAATCCTAAATCGCCAGTCTTAAATCGCGAATCGTAATTAACCGATATCAAAGAGCAAGTTCTCAAACAGAAAGCCCCGCAATGCGGGGCTTTACTAATGGGATCTCGTGTATTCAATCGTTCATCAACAGGGAACCGTAAACGGTCATCTAGGCTTCTTGCTTTTTGCGGCGGCGACGAGCGTACATCAACCCAGCGGCGATCGCCGTTCCAGCCATCGTCGTCGGTTCGGGCACAGCGGTGGACCCCGCCATCACGATGCCGTCGTTGCCGCACTCTGCAAACAGGCTCGCGATGAAGTCGCCCACGGGCAGCAGGCTCCGGTCGATGCTGAACCCGAAGGTGTGGTTACCCGTGGCATTGAACTGGCCAAAGTTTAGCCCCAACCCTCTCAGGTCAGCCGCCGCCAGCATGTTGATGCCACCCAGGTAGGTGCCAGACAGCATGTTGGTTTGAGCGGCAGTGTTGTAGCCAAAGTAGGAATTGTTTGCTGCCAAGTCGCCCAGAGAAGCAGAACCGCCCACCTTCGCCACTTCGGTTGCGTGCTGCTGGTGGCTGCTAAAGCCAGAGTTAACGTTGGTCAGGCTAGTCGTGGTCACGCCGCCGTACAGGCCCAAGGGGCTGATTTGCGTGGTTCGCGTTGTTTTGACCCGGCCTTTGCTGTCTACGGTTTGGGTTTCGGTTACCACTCTCACGTTCGTGTCGTTGGTGCTGTCAAACCGAATCGCGAACAGGTTGCTCTGGGCAGCATTGAAGCTTGCGGTGTTGGTGAAGTTCAGCACCAGATCGCCGTAGCTGATCTTGTTGTTCCGTGCGCCGTTGAGGTCGTAGCCATTGAGAGACAGGTTCGAGTTGATGGCAAAAACCACGCGATCTTCTAGAACCCGAAACGCCATGCCAAAGAACTCGAAATCGCTGTTTTGCCCAACGACCAAGCGCCTGTTTTGGGCATCCCACTCGGTGCCATCGTTGAATGAGTCAATCGTGTAATTCCAGCCGCCAACCTGGAAGGCTTGGGCCTGCGACCCGGTGAAAGCCAGAACGCCGAGCGTTGCCGCAGTGCAGAGGAATGTTTTAAACGCTTTCAGTTTCATAGGTTAAAGAATGCTCTTGTGCGCTAGTGAGTTCGTTGCAGCTTGCTTCGCTGCGTGCTTAGACGAACCAATTCTGCAAAATTGATCCTTCGCACCCCTTGTATTAACAGGATGCACTTCGACCCATAAAGAAAAGACACTATGTAAAGCAATTTTTAACGAAGAAGGGATTTTGTTTTAGCGGTCTTTTTGAGGCTTCTATCAGCAGATTCGTCAGCTTAAATACGGAGCGATCGCCCTTAATTAAATACAAATTAAATACAAACGTTTGTTCCACAGAATTTACGTAGAGCGGCAGGAGGAAACTACTGAGTGGAAAGCCTTTTGTCGCTTTCAGCCTTGATTCTGGGAGGGCTGGCCCTCGTAGCTATGCGGATCTGGCGGGCGATCGCCTCTGTAAAGTCCGCTCTAAGCTGACTCTCTAACCCGGTGAGGAAAGACGATCCTCTACCGTCTTGAAAACCGAACTCACTCAAATTTTGAATTCGATAGATTAGGAGTGTCAGTAAGTCCTGCAAGAAACCAGAATGAGGGACTGAAGAAACACCCATACTCTGACAATACTCTGACAGTACTCTGAGGGAGATGAGCAATATGGCATTAGTTCATTGGGTTCCTTTCCGTGAATTAGAAACCCTGCAAAGAGACATGAACGAACTGCTGGATGTGTTTAATCTGGAGGGCGATCGCAAAGCAGGACTCCGCACCGCGCCTGCAATCGAGCTACAAGAAACGCCCGACGCACTGGTGCTAAAGGCCGAAATTCCGGGTGTAGATTCCAAAGATCTGGATATTCAGGTGACTGCCGATGCGGTTGCGATTAAAGGCGAACGCAAATCGGAAACCCACACCGAAGAAAACGGCATCAAGCGCTCTGAGTTCCGCTACGGCTCGTTTAGCCGCGTCGTGCCGCTGCCCAGCCGCATCCAAAACGACAAGGTATCTGCGGAATACAAAGACGGTATTTTGCATCTGACCCTGCCCAAGGTGGAAGCCGAAAAGAACAAGGTCGTGAAAGTGACGCTGGGATAACGAGACTGCGTTCAGTTGTGTTAGTTCTGCCGATTAATCCTTGCAAGATAGCTTGAGTTGATTCGTCCTGCTCCGCCACTCTCCCGTTTGAGGATGGCGGAGTTTTTGTTTGTTGCGTTTTGGCAATTTTTCCCAGTGCCTCCACCAGCAATGTGGCTGGAAACGCCGCAACTGCTTGATTGGCAAGCCAAAATCGCCAAGCCAAAATCCAAAATCGACACGCC
This sequence comes from Thermoleptolyngbya sp. M55_K2018_002, assembly GCF_015295965.1. Taxonomy (NCBI): domain Bacteria; kingdom Bacillati; phylum Cyanobacteriota; class Cyanophyceae; order Oculatellales; family Oculatellaceae; genus Thermoleptolyngbya; species Thermoleptolyngbya sp. M55_K2018_002. The sequence continues at coordinate 3,093 of NZ_DVEA01000199.1, read as the reverse complement.
CTGCCTTCTGCGTACAATCGAAGGAAATGTTGCATGGAAACGTCTCATGAAACCGAACATTTCGAGTTGGGCTGGGGCCCTCTTGGCAATCGCCCTCCCATCCGGATTCGCCCTGTCCACCCCACTCGCCGCAACAGCAGTGCAACTGGCAGACGGCACGGTGTATTTCGAGCAGCCGCCCAGCCTGACCGACTATGGCACAACCCGCACGACGACCTTTGCGCCAAACCCGACCTACTATTTCACCGTGACGCTGCCGCCGAATGCAGGCGAACCTCTGCAACGAGTCACGATCGAGCAGCGAGACAGCAGCACCTTTGCCCGCCGGGTTGATTATCGACTGGAGGCGACTAGTGCATTTGTGGGCACGCGAAACCGGAGGGGCGATCGCCTATCCCTCGGTTCCGTAGCCTATGACCGCGATACCCAGACCCTTGCAGTCGTCTTCGATCCGCCCCTGCCGCCGGGAACCACTGCTACCCTGGCCCTGCGCCCCAGGCGAAATCCCCAGCTAGACGGCACCTATCTGTTCCGCGTGGTCGCCTTTCCGCCAGAACCAGATAGCGGCAGCGCCCACGGCCAGTTTCTCGGCTTTGGTCGGTTCCACTTCGATCGCCCAGAGTTTTTCCGCTGGGGCGATCGCTGGTGGTAACCTAAATGCTTCCCTGGTCGCAAAGCCGCTACTCAATCGCGCCGCCGCAGGAGCTGCCTGCCCCGGCTGTGCAGCCAAAGCAGTGTCTTGCCGTCACAATTTCTCGCTGCGCCAGCAGGTCGGGATGAAAGTCGTGAACCGTGGCGGGGCGATCGCCCGCTAGCTGTACGGGCAACTCCAGCATTTGGTTAAAGTCGCAATCAAACAGGCGACCATCCCAGGAAATCGACAGCGTATTGCGACACATCAGCCCGGAAATCGTCGCTGGGTTAAACGCATTCACCAGCACTTCCAGATAGCGCTCCAGATTGCCCGACTGCTCCAGCCACTCCAGATAGCGAGAAATGGGCATATTATTCAACGCGATCAGGCGATCGAAGGTTACGCCGTGATTCTTCAGCAAGCCAGCCTTCCATTCCTGCTCCATCTTGACCTGACTGCCCGCCAAAAACGCGCCAACCGGATTAGACATCAGCGTCAGCCGCCGCTTGGCATCCCCCTGGCCATAGCCCGCTGCATTCAGCCGCCGCAGCGCCTCGATGGATTTCTCGAAGGTGCCGTCGCCGCGCTGGCTGTCGGTGTTGAACTGGCGATAGTGGGGCAGCGAACAGACCACCTCTACGCCCCGTTCCGCCAGCCATTCGGGCAAATCTTGCAGGCTGGGAATCAGCAGCACGGTGAGGTTGCAGCGGTCGATGACATGCTTGCCCCGCTGCACGCATTCCTCTACTAAGTAACGAAAGTGTAGGTTTAATTCCGGTGCGCCGCCCGTGATGTCTACCGTGTGGGCGGTGGTTTGGTCGAGGGCGCGGAGGCAGGCCTCGATCGTGTCGCGGGACATCACCTCGTGGCGGTCGGGGCCCGCATCGACGTGGCAATGGCGACAGGTCATGTTGCACAGCTTGCCGACGTTAATTTGAAAAATTTCCAAAGTCGCCGGCCGGAGCGAGGGCCAGCCGTGCTGCTGCAATCGGGCGGCAAAGTCAGCGCGATTCGCGAAGCGGTCCCTACGAGAATCGCCCTCTAGGGGTACAGACTCTAGCGTCTGTAGCTGCTGCTGGGGGTTAGCCAAGGGCGATCGCCGCCGTAGCAAAGAGGTCGTGGGCTTTGGGCCAGCGCTGTTATTCTCCAGATCCAGCGCTTGCGAAATCCGAGCGGCGATCGCCCCCGATGCGGCCGCAGGGGTCAATTCAGCATCATCAAACATGGTCAAACTTCCCTTTTCAAACTTGCCCTACATGGCCAACTGCTTAACGTGGTCGAGCATCTGCATTCCATGTACGAGCGATGCGCCGCCCCGGATTGCCGTCGCCACGTGCAGTGCCTCCGTCATCTGTTCCAAATCTGCGCCCTGCTGGAGGCTTTCTTTGCTGTAGGCATCAATGCAGTAGGGGCATTGCACAGCATGGGCCACCGCCAGCGCGATCAGCGCCTTTTCCCGCGCCGACAGCGCCCCATCTGCAAAGACTGCGCCGTAATAGTCAAAAAACTTTTTCGCTAGCTCAGGGCTACCCTCTGCGACCTGACCAAAATTGGGCAAATGTTCGGCTTGATAGTAATCACTCATGGGGAAATGTTCAATTAAAACGCTTGAAGGGTTAACCAAAACGGCTAGACAAATAAGCCGCCGCCCCGCCCGCACGCTGCGGACAAGCTGACAGCACTAGATGAACTGTGAGCATTCTATCGAGTCCTGGCAGGTCTTGCACGAATCTAGCTAGCCCACCTGAGATCTGACTGAAATCTGGCTAAGAGATATCTGAATCCTTGGAGAGCACCCGCTTCGACGTGGCTCTCCCAAAGTAGCCCCAGGGGGAATGCGATCGCCCGCTTCCCGTTTCCAGAATGGATTTAAGAATGGACTGAACGCGGGATGCATCTTTGCCAGCGCCATTCCTGAATTCGCGATCGTCACACGTCCTGTCGAGTTCAACAGACTTTTATGGCACATCCTTCTCCGCAAGAGCCGACCCCAGACCGCGCCAATATGACCGCGACGGGTGGAAAAAACGTCACCCAAGTTGGCGGCAACATGACCACCACGACGACGACCAACTACAACTTCGTATTTTTTCTAATTGGGCTGCTGGCTCTGGGCGGACTCGCCTGGGGGCTGAATGTGGTCTTTGGCAACAACGAAGGCGGCAACCCGTCCCAGCAGCAGGTTCAGCCCGCCTCCCCGTCCGCCGAACCGTCTCCCCTGCCGTCTCCCTAGTCGTCCCCTTAGAAACCCGCCAGACGCGACCGTTTCCCGCAACCATTGCCCCAACGGGAGGAAACGCTCATGCAAACCAAACCCCCAGCGCCCGATCCCGCCGCGGCCCAAGTTGCCCATGCAGGCAAAAATCTGATCCAGGTGGGCGGGGACTACATTCGCTACATTCACTTCAACTTCAAAACGGGAAACTGGGGCGTGGCGATCGCCAACCTCGCTATCCTGG
>NZ_DVEA01000050.1:0-3491 GCF_015295965.1 Thermoleptolyngbya sp. M55_K2018_002 | reverse complement strand
AATCCCCGCGCTTACGCGCCGCTTCGCTAGAAATAAGGGGGACTTCCGGAGTAGCTCGGCTCGGTTCCCCCCTTTTAAGGGGGGATAAGGGGGATCGAAGGGTTTCAAAGCGCGCCCTGGCACACAGTACCCTATAGGGCTGATTCAGTGTGTTGGTTTTCGGCGGAAACTTTCAATTGCAGGTGCTTAACGCTTGATTTTGTCAGGGGTTTGTCGCTCATTTTACAGACCTATGTCAACCCGACTAAATGTATAGCGCTATACAAACGGAATTCCGAAAGCAGTAGACTGTTAAGAAAGTTCAAAGCAGTAGGCTGGGAGGAAGTTGAGTCTGTGTCCTGGCGGATGCCTGTTTTTGGGTTGCAGATGCACTTCTTCCACGCAGGTTGCTACCCTGATATTTTCCTAAGATTCTGTTGAAGTTCTGTTTGAAGTGTTTGAAGTGAGTGAGACAACTATGCGTAAGTGGGGTTCTTTGCTGCTGGCAGCCAGTCTGTCGGTAGCCGCAATCTCTGCCTGTACCTCAGCGCCTACGAATACTGCAAGCTCGCCCGGTGCTGAAGGCGCATCTCCAGCGGCAACTGCTGCGGGCAGAAGCCGACTGGACATGGTGAAAGAGCGGGGTAAGTTGATCTGCGGCGTTGAGGGTACGATTCCTGGGTTTAGCTTTGTTGACCCCAGTGGTACTTATTCCGGGCTAGATGTGGATGTCTGCCGCGCCGTGGCTGCTGCGGTTTTTGGCACATCGGAAGATATCGACAGCAAGATTGAATATCGAAATCTCGATTCTACGGCTCGTTTCCCAGCGGCGAAGTGGACATGCTGTCTCGTAACACCACCTGGACGGCTAGCCGAGATGCGGCGGGCGGAAACGGTCTGGAGTTTGCGCCGACCACTTTCTACGACGGTCAAGGACTACTGGTGAGTAAGGCCAGCGGCATCCAAGATGTGGCCGGTCTAGCAGGCAAGTCGGTGTGTGTGGAAACGGGAACGACGACCGAGCTAAACTTGGCCAGCCGCACCAAGGAAGCAGGTGTGACGATTAATGAAGTGAAGTTCCAGGACTCTAATGCGGCGATCGCCGCTTTCTCGGAGGGTCGCTGCGATGCCTTTACGTCTGACCGCTCTCAGCTTGCCGCCAAGCGCACCTCCCTGCCCAACCCTGACGACTACGTGCTGCTCGACGTGGTGATGTCCAAGGAGCCTCTGGGCCCAGTGACCATCAACGGCGACTCTCGCTGGTATGACGTGGTGAAGTGGGTCACCTATGGACTCTTCCAGGCCGAGGAGTTTGGCATCACCCAGGCCAACGTGGATCAAATGAAGCAAGACCCGAACCCCGACATTCAAAACTTCCTGGGGACACAGGGTGAATTGGGTAGCCAACTGGGTCTGCCTGCCGATTTCATGGTTCACGTTATTAAGGCAGTTGGCAACTACGGCGAAATCTACGAGCGCAACGTGGGCAGCGGATCTGAGCTAAACATTTCTCGCGGCCCCAACGAACTGTGGACGAATGGCGGTCTGATGTACTCTCCGCCATTCCGCTAGAGTCTGCGCCGTTTTTCAAACACGCTGGAGGGCAGGTTTCGTCAACATTCAATCCGTCACAGCAGGCGGCTATGTTGCAAAGCCTGCCCTTCCTGGTATCTTTTCTGCAAAGGGCAAAGTCTGAGGAGCGATATTGATTTTCGATTTTGGATTTGCGATTTTGGATTGCCAGATAAGGGTCTGTGGGGCCGCTGGCAATTTCACTCGTAGCGCCACTTAGAAGAATTGATAAACTCTCCGGTCAGCCCATTTGATGACGTAGTTTCTCAAGCACATTTTCTCGCGTATTCTCTCCGAGTTTCCAGAAACAGAGCAGGTCGGCATGACGCACTCTTCTGATAGCACCGAAAAGATTCCCTTTTGGCGAGACGACCGGGTCTGGCGAATCATTATCCAGTTGATTGTGCTGGGTGTTGTAGTGCTAATCGGGTCGATCCTGCTTGGCAATATGTTCCGCAACTTGGCGCAGTTGGGGCGGCAGTTTGACTTTGGGTTCCTAAGAAACCAAGCTGGCTTCAACATTGGCGAAACCATCGTGCCTTACCAAACCAACGATCGCTACTGGTGGGCGCTGGTGGTGGGTTTTTTGAACACGCTGCGGCTGATTTTGGTGGGCTTTGTGCTGGCGACGGTGATTGGGGTGCTTGCAGGAATCGCCAGTTTCTCTGACAACTGGCTGTTGCGTAAGCTCAACGTGTTTTATGTGGAAATTGTGCGGAACGTGCCGCTGTTGCTCCAGCTTTTTTTCTGGATTTTTGTGGTGTTCTACAGCCTTGCGCCGCAGCGTAGCCTCAACGACCCGCCAACTCCGCTGCTGGGCAAGGGCTTTATTAATAAGGCCGGGCTGTTTATTCCCTGGCCCGCAAACAATTTAGGCGACTGGCTGGCGCTGTTGGGGGTTGTGCTGGGGGCGATCGCCGCTTTCTTTGTCTGGCGCTGGCGGGTTCATCTGATGGAAACCGTTGGCGCGTCGGGCAAAACGCAGCAGTGGATTTTGATCGGGCTGGCGATCGCCGGTCTGCTGGTTCTGCTGTTTGGCATGAAGTGGGAAACGCCGATCCTGGGCGAAAATAACCGAATTACTGGCGGCTTGCGAATTTCGTTGGAATATGCCGCTGTGCTGGCTGGACTGTCGTTTTACACGGGCGCGTTCATTGCGGAAATTGTCCGAGCGGGCATCCAGTCGGTGTCGAAAGGACAGTGGGAAGCTGCCCGCGCCTTGGGTCTGCATACTGGGCTGGCGATGCAGCTTGTCGTCCTGCCCCAGGCCCTGCGGGTGATTATCCCCTCCCTCAATAGCCAGTACCAAAACCTGGCCAAAAACTCGACCCTAGCGCTGGCCATCGGCTATCCCGACTTTTTCTCGACCTTTCAAACCACGCAAAACCAGACGGGGCGGGCTGTTGAGATGATTCTCATCCTGATGGCGGTGTATCTCATCATCAACTTGGTGATCACGACGCTGATGAATCTGCTCAACCGCGCTGTCCAGCTTAAGGAGCGCTAGCCGCTGCGCCTGATGTCCCTGGTATCTGATTTAGGTATCTGATTTAGAAGGCGATCGCCAAAACTCCCTTTCTTACTCCCAAGTTCTAGACGATGACCACCAGCTACCCCCCCGCCTCTGCTTCCCCCCCACCCATCGCCCAGGTCGGCCCTGTCGCCTGGTTGCGGAAGAACCTGTTCAATAGCTGGTTCAACAGCATTCTCACGATTCTGCTGGTGTGGCTTTTGGGCAGCACGGTGGTTAATTTCGTGCGCTGGGCCTTTTCCCTGGCGAAGTGGGAGGTGATTCCGGCAAACCTGCCGCTGTACTTTGTAGGGCGGTTCCCCGCGAGTCAGTATTGGCGGGTCTGGGTGCTGGTGGCGCTGCTGGCGGCGCTGGCGGCGCTTTCGATCGTCGGCGAAACAGCGTGAACAGTGAACGTCGCGTGGCCGAC
>NZ_DVEA01000161.1:0-20239 GCF_015295965.1 Thermoleptolyngbya sp. M55_K2018_002 | reverse complement strand
GTCCACGAAACGGAATTTGCCAGGGACTCGGTTTTTGCCTATCACCACAGCTATCTGCCCGATTACGTCGAGGAAAAGACCCAGGGGCGGATTGCTGCCGAGCAGGTCGAGCGGTTCTTGCTGGCGGACGTGCGGGCGGGCGTGGCGGCGCGGCTGCTGGCGCTGAGCGGAAACACCTGCGGCGTGGTGGATGCCGAAACCCAGGACGACTTGAACCGCTTTGCGGCAGATGTGCTGGCGGCTGCCTCCCAGGGCAAACGCTTCCTGTTTCGCAGCGCGGCCAGTTTGCTGACGGCCCTGGCCAACCTGCCGCCCCAGCCCGTTGCCCCAGCAGACATGGCAACCTACGTGCGCGACGGCAAACCTGGCGCAATCATCGTTGGCTCCCATGTGAAAAAAACGACAGAGCAGCTTGAGGTGTTGCTGCAAGCGCCGGGTGTTGTGCCCGTCGAGGTGGATGTCGCCAAGTTATTGCCCGATTCCCCGATGTCCCGCGACGTGCTGCTGGCCAACCTGCTGCACCAGGTTCACGCGGCCCACACAGCCGGACAGACCCCCGTTGTGTTCACCAGTCGCCAAGAGTTGACCTTCGCCGACGCGCAGACCCGGCTAGACTTTGGCATGGCAGTGTCGCGGCTGCTGATGGACATTGTGCGGGGGCTGCCCGCCGACGTGGGCTTCTTGATCAGCAAGGGCGGCATCACCTCCAACGACACGCTGAGCGACGGCCTTGCCCTCACCAGCGCCCGCCTCCTAGGCCAGATTCTCCCCGGTGTGTCCGTAGTTCGCACCCCGCCCGATCATCCCCAGTTTCCCAATCTGCCCGTGGTGCTGTTTCCCGGCAACGTGGGCGATCGCACGTCTGTCGCCCAAGCCTATCAGCGGCTATCTCAAGCCTCCTGAGTGCCACACTCTGCTGAGTGCCACGATGAATCAACGTGCTGGAAGCCCTCCAACCGCCTGACGAGTTACCCAAAATCGCAAATCCAAAATCGCAAATCCAAAATCGCAAATCCAAAATCCAAAATCACAAATCCAAAATCCAAAATCACAAATCCAAAATCCAAAATCACAAATCCAAAATAGATGGACGCTCCCAAAATTCTCATTGGCATAGGCGGCGGCATTGCAGCCTACAAGGTGTGCGAGGTGGTGTCCACGCTGGCAAAATCTGGCGCGGCGGTGCGCGTGGTGCTGACGGACGGCGCACAGCAGTTTGTGACACCGCTTACTTTTGCAACCCTGGCCCGGGCGACCCCTGCATATCGAACTGGGCGAATGGGCCGATGTGATGCTGATTGCGCCGCTGACGGCCAACACGCTGGGCAAGCTGGCCTACGGACTGGCGGACAATTTGCTCACCAACACGGTGCTGGCCTCGACCTGTCCCGTGCTGCTGGCTCCGGCAATGAATACCGACATGTGGGAGCAGCCGTCTGTGCAGCGCAACTGGCGATTGGTGCAGGAAGACTCACGATTTCACACGGCGGGGCCACGGGCAGGACGACTGGCGTGCGATCGCCTGGGTGCGGGGCGCATGGCGGAACCCCCCGATCTGGTCGCTCAGTTGGAATCACTGCGGCATACCCAGGGACAGCGCGACCTAGCAGGCAAGCAGGTGCTAATCAACACAGGCGGCACGCGGGAATTTCTTGATCCGGTGCGGTTTATCGGCAATCCTTCGACGGGGAAAATGGGGCTAGCGCTGGCCCAGGCGGCTCAGCATCGGGGCGCAACAGTGACGCTGGTTCACGGGCCCATGAGCGCGGATCTGTTGAAGCTAGACGCGGGCGATCGCCGCATTGCCGTCACCAGCGCCGCCGAAATGCACCAGGTCATGCTGCAAGAACTGCCCACCGCCGACTGGATTCTGCTGTCTGCTGCCGTTGCCGATGTGCAGCCCGCCACCACCCATCCCCACAAACTGCCCAAAGCCGACTTGCCCGCTGCCCTGCCCCTGGTTCCCGCGCCCGACATCGCCGCCGATCTGGGCCAGCGCAAACAGCCCCACCAGCGATTGATTGGGTTCGCCGCGCAAACGGGTGACATCGTAACCCCAGCGGTCGAAAAAATGGAGCGCAAGCGGCTAGATGCGATCGCCGCTAACCCCATCGATCTGCCAGATAGCGGCTTTGGCAGCGACCACAATCAGGCCGTGTTTCTGGATAAAACGGGCAGAAAAAGGGCGATCGCCCCATGCAGCAAGCTCCAGATGGCGCATCGGCTCTACGACTTTGTGCAAAGCATGGAGTAACCAAATGATGGGTTGACGAAACGGCAGACGAGAAACGCCAACTCGCCCATCCCGTCCAGCGCTATCGCCTCATTCCAGCCCCATAACAGTTCCACAGCAGTCCCATAAATGAGACATAAATGAGAAACGAGTGGCAGCAGTATGAAATCTGAGAAGTGACCGCTTACCCGCCTCTTGGTTTTTGCAACCCGTTTAGAAATGACAGCTTAGAAATGACAGCCCATTCGCGTTAGCGCTGAAACTTTGGTCAACTTGTCTGTCGCAAGCCCTTCTAGCTCGTGCAGTTCCAGCCAACCCTCTTGAACCAACTGGGCAAACACAAAAATCAACACTGAATACCGATAGTCATACTTCCCTTCCAGAGCGTGTCGCCGCGCACTGAGGAAGTCATGAAGCGTCCACAGGTCATCCACTTCGCCAACCCCGTGGGCCCTCTCCCGCACTTCCTTCACCAACGCCTGAATCTCACGCTCATAGGCTCGCTCGAAGGCTGCCCGCGCTATTTCTTTCTCCGCCTTAGACCATTGGATATCAGTAGCTTGCATCTTAAAAGCCAAACCCCCCGCAGCAGCCAGAACCTATGCAGCAGTTCTTAACGCGACACATATCATAATGTAAACCTATGATACGTATAATCTCATAATTCTCAGAATTCGGGGAGGCAGTTTGCCAAAATTTCACCCATTAGGGAGGGTCAGCATTTTTCTCTAAAGCTTGGCAACTGATACCACGGAACCCTGGGAAACCGATGATGGCGTGGGTGATACTGCCCAAAGTGATAGCAAGTGAAAAACGACCAGAGCCATTGCCCCCACTGAGTTTGTGAAGGATTGAGAGTGCGATCGCCCGGCCGCAGCAACTCCAGCACTTGAGGCCCCAGACCGCCACGATGGGGAAGATAGGTGCCAAACACAAACAGTTGCACCGAACTCAGCACAAACGGCAGCAGCACGAACAGGACGACCCGGCTCCAAGCCATCGGAACCACCTGGCTCATCCCCCACAGCAGCAGTCCCCAGCCGCCCAGCAGTCCCAAAATCGACGAAACCGCGATATATTCCCGAATAAATTTCACATACCAGCAGAAGGGATGGGTGTGCGTACCGTCATGAAAGTCAGGATCGCGTGTTTGTTCGGGATAGCAATGATGCTGATGATGATTTGCACAGCAGCTTGAGTAGGAAATAGCGGCGTATAACCCAACGGCGATCGCCCCTATCCAGTGATTGATGCGTCGGTGATTGGGCAGCAGATTCTGATGCATGGCATCGTGGCCAATTACAAACAGACCCGTGTGCAAAAACGTGCGAAGGAGAACTGCGAAAATAACGCCGGGAACCGAAAAACTGGCAGAGTCTACTGATAGAAACAAAAGCAAACTGACGACCCAGCCTGCGAAAATCACAGCCGTAAGAAATATCCCAGTCACAGTGCCTATCTACCCTAAAAATCGCCCATACTGAAAAGCGCCCTCTGTCAAAGAGAGCGCATTAAAAATCGCAGACTCAGAGCTGTTTAATGATGCCCATCCACTAGATGCATCCCGCTTTTGCAACCCTCGCCCTAAATCCTTCTCCCGCCTTAGGAGAGAGACTTCCAATCCGGCTGCCCTTATTCCAAAAAGGGAGAAGGGGCTGGGGGATGAGAGCAAACTTGCAGAATTGGGCTGCGCTCTATTCACTCAAGGCAAACTAACCCTGTTCCAGGAAACCATTTCACCTAGATAGAATCATCGAGCGAGATTGAGCAACTCTTTTGGAGAAGCCAAAAGATCGATCGCCACGAAGAAAATCTTGTTTTCAGGATTCAGCAAAAAGCGCCATGCAATATTCATACCGACGCTCGCACCAAACCAAGGCGTTTGCACTTTGCCCGTCACTTTGACCTGGGTATAGCCGTCTTCGGCAGGTTCAGAAATGCCCCGCTCTGGCATCAGAACCAGGTTTTGGCATTCTTCTCGAAAGAACCGCAGAATTGCATCTCGGCCTACAATCGGACGCTGGAATGGCGGCTGCAACGCACCATCGGGAACAAACAGCGCAATCAGCGATCCAAAATCATTCGCATTCAGGTTGTCCATGTAAGCAAGAACGGTCGGATTGTCAACGCCCTCAATGCTGACTTTGGTGCGTTGAGATGCTGCTTTGGGAACCTCTAGGGGTTCGGCAACCCGCTCGTACTCTCCCAATTTATTGGGATCAAAGCCCATATCCACCACTGCATTTCGCAGAATGGTAATTTGCTGTCCCGAATCGAGTTCTCGTAGCGTTTGCAGCACTGCTGATGCGTTAGCCGACAACTCATAATTAGGCGGAATCGGGGCAACCACGCCCTGCTCCATCCACTCACCCAACTGATACCAGAAACCCAGCTTGATGTTGGGCGACCAGGATGCATAGGTGCGGCAGATTGGCGTATCTGCATGATTCGCCAGATCAAACATCACCTGAGTTTGCTCTGCAAAACTCATCTGGCGAATCTCATTCAGGGTTGGTTCTGCAAACTGCATCCGGGCAGCCCCAGGAGCCGCAACGGTGACGGTTTTTCCCATTTCCAAATAGGCAAACCAGATCCAGGCAAGCTGGTCTTCGGTGCTGAGCTGATTGAATCGGGCAATGGTTGCCGGAACGACATCAGCGGCCAGGGTATTTGAGAAGATCCCACGAGCGGAATCAATTGTGAATGGCATATTCAGTCCACCTTCATACTTGATTAAAAATCTCCGAAGGATACAGAATCTGAAGCCTTCAAAGAGGACAGGCAAACTCTAAGATGACCCTCGACTGATAGTTTGAGTCAGCTTATTTTGCCTATCAGCGTATCTGAAGTGATGTGTTGGCTTAGGTGAGGTGCTGAATTACAAACACGACACCCATCACGTCTACTCTTAAGCCTACAGAAACATGGGGACAAAATGCAAACCACGAAGAAACCCTAAAAGCTTTTGATAAACTCTAGGGTTTCCATACTGTTTCCTCAAGGTTGAGCCATTTTTATTTGCCCATAAAGGTGGAATTTGGTGTTCAGTTTTCTTGACTTTTGGAGTGTTTTAGACAGAGCTATTGAAAACAGTTCTGACCAGATTTTTTAGCAGCGAGATTAGGCCGTTTTGAGGCGATCGCCCCGTCCAAATTCCTGAAGCTGGTGCATGTGGTGGCAGAGGTGCCAGCAGTACGCTTCGGGCAGGCGACAGGTCACGGCTCCGCGCAGCACCACATTAAAGTACCAGTCGTTGGGGGCTTTTTCTTCGGGCAGCTTGTGCAGCGCGGTGTAGGTGCGAACGTTGTCGTAGGTGCGCCCGTTGGCCTGCACGGTGATGATTTCGTGGCGATAGCTAACTTCGCGGGCATCGAGGCGATCGCTCAACCGCAGCGGCAGCCGATACAGCACGCCTTCGACCGACGACTGCTCATCGGGTACAACATCCAGCACGCCGCAGTCGCGAAACTTGGAATAGCAGAAAAAGCCTAGTCGATAGCCCCGCAACGTGGCATGACCCATGACGTAGGCGTGCGTCGGCTCACCAAGCGATCGCTTCAAGTCCACCGGACACATGCAAGAGCCGTAGGCAAAGTATAGAAATGAGGGTTCAACGGACTCAGGGGCAAGATGAAGTGGGCGATCGGCAAGGTTCATAGCACTCTTGAACGGAAATGAAGTCTCTAATGAAGTCTCTACTGTCCGGCAGTCCCCCTTTCTTAAGGCACTGACATACTTGAGACAGCAAATTCACTGCCCTCATCCCCCAACCCCTTCTCCCAAGCGGCGAGAAGAGGAGTCAGATATGGGGTTGAAGTCCCTCTCCCGCTCTGGGAGAGGGATTTAGGGTGAGGGCTGAAATTGCTGCGTGAAGCATATTAGTGCCTTTATTAAGGGAACTTCAGGGAGATTGGTTCGGCTGCAAGGCGCTCAAAGCGTCCTCACTTTAGATTTCTGACCTTCGCAGGACTTACGCACTTGCGATAGGGTTTCTGGGTTTTGGACGATTTCTCGCGGGCTGCGCCCGCGAGAAATCGTCTAACTGCGTAAGTCCTATTCGTTAAAGTGAGAGTTTACTAAATCGCCGCGCAGTTCGCAGAAACCTGGTTGACATTTTCCCTCCCAATTCTCCAGAATACCGGGAAGCCCGCCGAATTGTCCATAAACCCGACCGAAAAACCGTAGTTTTAATCTCACCTAAACCTGAGCAATCCTGGCGAAGTGTTTCAGTGAAGTGTTCCAGTGAGGAAATAATACCGACTGAACACGGCGCTGCCAAGTAACGAGTCATGCAGGATGCCTGGTTTCGCTGAGTTGAGCCGTTGGGCGATCGCCCTGATGCCCATGCAGCCTGACCCAAAAAGCTGGGCATTCTGTAGAAGGAAGCGTGTTTTACTCTGACTGATTGACCGTGACTAATTGACCGTGACTGATTACAACCAAGGAGGCTTGCAGATGAAAGAACAAAACCCAGCGGCCGCGCTGCTCTCAGCAATCCACTTTGCGGCAAATAAGCACCGCGATCAGCGCCGTAAAGACGTGGACACTTCGCCCTACATCAACCACCCGATCGAAGTGGCAGAAATTTTGGCACGGGTTGGCGGCGTGAGCGACGTAATTACCCTGCAAGCAGCAATCCTGCACGATACGCTGGAAGATACTGAAACCACACCAGCAGAACTGGACGCAGCCTTTGGCGTAGAAGTGCGGCAGGTCGTGGAAGAAGTGACCGATGACCGACAACTGCCCAAGCCGGAACGCAAACAGCGCCAGATTGAACACGCGCCCCACCTTTCCGAGCGGGCCAAGCAGGTCAAGATTGCCGACAAAATCTCCAACGTCCGCTCTGTCACCGAAACACCGCCAACCCATTGGACGCTGGAACGACGACTGGAATATCTAGACTGGACAGAAAAAATCATCAACGGGCTGCGAGGCGATAACCCAACACTAGAAGCGTATTACGATCAGCTTTTGTCCACTGGACGAGCTAAGATAAAGCCTTAGATTACTAGCTCACTAACTTACTCACTGAGGGAGCGATCGCCCCTATTTCTCGGCGATCGCCCCTGCTTCCCTCAGAACGGACATCCTTGGGCGATCGCCCACTTAACCTAAAAGCTGACAGAATCGGAGCGCTGACGGCTAACCTCGACGTTTTGCAGCAGTTGTGCGGCCACAGCACTCATGCCTCAAATCAATCAAATCAAATAGCCAATCGCCCACTGCCAGAGCGCGTAGCCCGTGCGGCTGAGGTGAATGCCGTCGGTGGTCAGGTCGCGGCGCAAAATGCCCGAAGGCTCCTCGGCAAAGAAGCGCTGGAGATCAACATAGGCGACCTGTTGCTGGCGGGCGATCGCCTCCAGGTTTTGGTTTAGCGCAAAGATTCGCTCCGGCGGCAGGGCAGGCAGCCGCGTCGGCAAGATGGAATAAATCCAAATGCGGGCCTGGGGGTGCGTCTGGCGCAGGTCTTGCATAATTTGGCTAAGGTTATTCAACACCTCGGCATTGGACGCGCCGCGCCGCAGATCGTTGATGCCGACCATCACATGAATATCTGCTGGGCGCGTGTCTTGAAACAGCGACAGCCGCCGCAGCACGCCCGCCGTGGTGTCGCCCGAAATGCCCTGATTCAGCCAGAAGCGATCGCGGCTGAGTTGCTCCACGGGAAACCACTGGCTAATGGAATCGCCCACCAGCACCGACAGTCGGTTGCTGCCCTGGCCCGCGGCCATCGCCCGCGCTTCGTAGCCCAGCAGAGTCACCCACTGTTCATAGGTTGGCTGTTCGGTCGCGTTGATCCACTGCTCTGCAAAACTGTCGGCCGCAATGCGCGTGTAGGTTCGCCCCTGCCGCAGCGCCGCCCACCGCTGCTGATACTGCTGGGCCCCGCTTTGGGGACGGATGCGGCTCGTCGGCACAACGTCTGTCAGTGTTGGGGCTGTCAATGTTGGGGCTGTCGGTGTTGGCGCAGGCGCAGGGGATGACGCAACGGCAACCTGTACGGGCGATCGCCCTGCTGTCCTGCTCCGAACGGCGCTGGCTTGGGGTGGGCGGGCTTGAGACCTATCGCTCTGGGCAGCAGCGTTCTGAGCAGCGGTTTGCAGCGTGTTGAACCTGGGCGCTTGGGTAGAAGGCTGTGCAGTAACAGGCTGTGCAGTAACAGGCTGTGCGGTAACAGGCTGTGCGGTAACAGGCTGCGCCTGGGCTGTCCGCTGGAGCCGGGGCAGGCGCGGGACTTGGAGCGATCGCCGTCTGCCCGTCCAGGCTCCCCCCGTTTCAGTAGGCCGCAGGTTTTCCGCCGAGGCCCGCTGCGAAGGCTGGCTAAATTCTGGCTGCACCACCTGATCTGTCGCAGCCTGAACGGGAACAGCAGCGGCTTTTGCGTCGGGCACTCCTGCCGCATCAGCAGGCGGCGGCAGCACGGGCAGCAGATTTGCAGTGGGCAGCGATCCCGCATTTGCTCGACTCAGTAGCCCCGCCGCCAGCAACAGCAACTCACTCATGGCTCAATCATCCTGCACAGTACCTTTTTTCTACTTGCAGGCGATCGCCCGCCCATCAGGAGAATTTAGCCAGAATTTAGCCAGAGCTTAGCTACAAATTGGCTGCAAATCTGAAGAATTTAGCCAGAGTTTAGCCAGAGCTTAGCTACAAATTGGCTGCAAATCTGAAACTCCAGCCTGAAAAATCTCCAGCACTGAGTTTCCCAGCCCTGATTGCCCAGAGCCAGAGATCAGGGCTGATGTAGGGCTGATATAGAACTGATGCAGGACTGATGTAGGGCCGCGATTTGCGTTACAGCACGTCGCGTCCTAGATAAGGTTGCAGCGCTTCGGGAATGGCAACGGTTCCATCCGGCTGCTGATAGTTTTCCAGAATGGCAGCCATGGTGCGCCCCACGGCAAGCCCAGAGCCGTTCAGCGTGTGGAGAAACTGGGTTCCCTTCTTACCGGCTTCTTTGAACCGGAGGCTGGCACGACGAGCCTGAAAATCGGTGCAGTTTGAGCAGCTTGAGATTTCCCGATATTTGCCCTGGCTGGGCAGCCACACTTCCAGATCGTAGGTTTTTACCGAGGCAAAGCCCAGATCGCCTGTGCAGAGGGCAATCACGCGATAGGGCAGCTTCAGCGCTTGCAGCACCCCCTCCGCCGCCTGGGTGAGGCTCTCCAGTTCATCCATCGAGGTATCTGGATGCACAAACTTGAACATTTCCACCTTGTTGAACTGGTGCAGGCGGATTAGCCCCCGTGTATCTCGCCCGTAGCTGCCTGCCTCGCGTCGGAAGCAGGGCGTGTAGGCACAGTGATAAATCGGCAGCGCGTCGGCTTCTAGGATTTCGTCGCGATAGAGGCTGGTGATCGGGACTTCGGCGGTGGGGGTGAGCCAGAGATCGTCGCGATCGCACTTAAAGCTTTCATCCGCAAACTTCGGCAGTTGCCCCGAAGCCGTCAGCGAGGCCGTGTTAATCAAAATCGGCGGCAGCACCTCCACAAAGCCCGCTTGGGTGTGGCGATCGAGCATGAACTGGATCAGCGCCCGCTCCAGCGCTGCGCCCGCTCCCAACAGCGTCACAAAGCGGCTCTGGGCAATTTTCACCGATCGCTCAAAGTTGAGAATTCCCAGCGTTTCGCCAATTTCATAGTGCGGCAGAATATTGGGATTGGTGGGAATATATTCCTCTCCCCAGCGGCGAATTTCGACGTTCTCGTCTTCGCTTTTGCCAATGGGGGTTTCCTCGCTAGGCAGATTGGGAAACGTGAGCAAGAGCGCTTGCAATTGTTCTTTAATCTCCTTCTCTTTCGGCTCCAGATCGCTCAGTTGCGCCTTGATCTGGTTGCCTTCTTCCTTGAGCGCCAGCACTTCGGCATCATCAGGCTTGGCTCCCGATTTCATCTTTTGCCCGACTCGCTTGCCGATTTCGTTGCTGCGGGCCTGAAGCTGCGATCGCCCCACTTCTAGCTCGCGCTGCTGCTGGTCTAGCGCCAAAATTGGTTTCAGGTCATACCCGCCGCCCCGCAGATCCAGCTTTGCCTGCACCTGCTCCGGATTCTCCCGAATTTGCTTGATATCCAGCACCGTTTTTCCCCGCCGTATTTTTTACTTGCTGTGGCATTTCACAGGATACAAGGATTGTGGGAGCAGCGTCACGGGGGGACGGCGTGTGGGGGCGATCGCCCACACGCAAGAGCAACTCCAGCAAGTGCAGCAGCAAGCCGAAGCCGAACGCGAACGGGCCGAAAAACTGGCAGAGCGCCTGCGATCGCTCGGCATTGACCCCAACGCTCTCTAGTCTCCAATCTTCCATCTTCCATCTTCAGCACTATCCCTCTGGCGGCGTAAGTTGCCGAATCGCCCGCGCCAAGTCGCCTGGCGTACCGACATCCAGATAGGAACCGTCGGGAAAGGCTTCTGCTTCCACTCGCAATCCTGCATTGATTCCAGCCTGGATTACATCGCCGATGGGAACTTCTGTTTCGGGAATGGGGCCGCTGACGAACTCGTGCAAAAACTCGGTAAAGCGGGGCGACCAAACGGCGATCGCCCACATATAGGTCAAGTCCGTCTGCTGCGGTTTTTCAACAATTCGCTGCACACGCCCGATTTCATCAAACTGCACCATGCCCGCTTTGCGAAAGTTTTTGGTCGGAAATAGCCCCAGCACCACATCCGCGCCCCCTCGCGCCAGCCGTTCTAGCAATGCGGCGTAGGCGTTTTCCGGCTGAAACAGGATGTCGGGAAACCCAATCGCCACGGTCGCCCCCTGCAAAAACGGGTAGGCCTGATCCAGCGTGTAGGGCACGCCGTAGGGCACCTGCACCGTCAGATAGCCCAGACGCATCTGCACCAGTGCGCCGTCGCCATAGTAGGCGGGAATATCCCACTTGCCCGGCCGCAAGATAAAAAAGGCTTTGGCAATCCCCGCCCGCTGCATTTTCTCCAGCAGATAGTGGCTGACGACTTTGGGAACAGTGCGCCCATCGGTACTTGTGCGAAAGCCCAAAGGGTAAAGCTCTTTACTCAGCGGCAGGGGCGAAAGCCGGGTCGCCTGTCCGCCAGCAGGCAGCAATCCGATGACATTGGACATAGGAATTCATGGAATTCATCGAACTCATCACAGTACGGCAAGCCAGAGTACGGCAAGTCAGAAACAGGATGGACTGAGCGCAGAAACCTCCTGTGTAAGGATACTGAGCTTTTTCAGTACTTTTTCCAGTCCGCAGAAATGTCATGAAATTTTTATGAGATTTTTATATTTCCTTTAAGTTTCTGGGAAAGCTAAAAGCAGCTTTTTGCCAAAACGCTTGATTTGGCGAGCCTTTGACAGCCCTCGAAACCGGATGCGAAAACTGGGCGATCGCCCCTCATAGAGCGCTGAACCGGGGGTTTGATTCCGCATTTTCCGCAGCGATTTAGGAGCGAAATGGCACGACACACCGCCGATGGACTTCCAGATTCGGTTTTTGCGACTTGCAGACCGAATTCAGTCCAGCGGTTGAACGCTGGAACCATTGGGTGATCCCATCGGGGGATGGCGAAACCTTTGTAAATTTATGACCCTAAATATAGTTACTTTTGTTGAGTTTCCATGAAGACGCAAGCAGGGTTCTCCACAGAACATGGGATTGGGGATGTTGCCAACCGGATTGTGGCGACGGGCAAAATCACCCGTGAAGACGAGCAAAAGCTGCATCAGGTGATGATGTCGGATCTGTATCTGGGCATGGAAGATCTCCGTCATATCCGCATCGTGTTGGATCGCCTGCAAATGGGCTTGCTCCGGGTCGCCGATTAAAAGCCGACTAGCGAGTAGAGGATACGCACAGCAGGCGATCTACAAGTGAGCGATGGGTGAGCGATGGGTGAGCGATGGGTGAGCTAGGAAAGATGCGCTAGGAGATCACAAGCTTGATACTGGAGGGTCGGAGGTGAGTCACACTCCGGACCCTCTTTCAATGAGGTTCCTGTGGGTCACGAGCGCAGTTCTGAAACCG
Organism: Thermoleptolyngbya sp. M55_K2018_002; assembly: GCF_015295965.1. Lineage (NCBI taxonomy): Bacteria > Bacillati > Cyanobacteriota > Cyanophyceae > Oculatellales > Oculatellaceae > Thermoleptolyngbya > Thermoleptolyngbya sp. M55_K2018_002. Next base: position 8,011 of record NZ_DVEA01000161.1, on the reverse strand, counting down.
ATCGTGTTTTGTAGCCTTGCTTTTGAGATGGCGATCGCCCCCTCCGTACAATCCCAAAGCAGTGCAATCCCAAAGCAGTGCAATCCCAAAGCAGTGCAATCCCAAAGCAGAAATCCCTCTCAGACAGGGTAAATTCATGTTTTGCCCTGATAACGACAGGATGTTAGCTCAGATGGAGGGGTGGGCATTCTCAAGTAGCGCTCTTAAAGATTGCTTCAAACTTCGCCTCTCACCTGACCCAATCATCCAAACGTATGACCAACCTGCTGCATACGCTTTTCGGTTCGCAGGGCTATATTCCCCACGGGCACTGTTATCTGTGGCAACCCTGGCTGGTGTGGTTACATGTTGCGTCGAATGCGGCGATCGCCCTGGCTTATTTCTCGATTCCCGCCTTGCTCCTTTACTTCATCGCCAAGCGCAGAGATGTTCCGTTTAACTGGATGTTTGTGTTGTTTGGAGCGTTCATCATCGCTTGCGGCATAGGACATCTGATGGATATCTGGACGATTTGGCATCCAAACTACTGGCTGTCGGGTGTGGTGAAAGCGTTCACGGCTATCATTTCGATTTATACGGCGATAGAGCTAGTGCCGCTGATTCCTCAGGCGTTGGCGCTGCCCAGTCCAGCCAAGCTAGAGGCGGCAAATCGAGAGCTAGAACGGGCGCTGCGAGAGCTTCAGAGTACCCAGTCGCGCCTCATCCAGGCGGAAAAGCTTTCTAACCTCGGCCAGCTTGTGTCGGGCATTGCTCACGAAATCAACAATCCCGTTAATTTTATCTACGGCAATATCAATCACGTCAGCAGCTATACACAGGAATTGCTCAATTTGCTGTCGCTGTATCGAGAAACGGTTCCCCAGCCTGCGCCCGCTGTGGCAGAGGTCTTAGCCGAGAGCGATCTGGAGTTTATCGAGGGCGACCTGCCCAAGACCCTTTCCTCGATGCAGATTGGCGCAGACCGGATTCGCCAGATTGTGCTGTCGCTGCGGAACTTTTCTCGCGTAGACGAAGCGGAAATGAAGCCCGTGAATCTTCACGACGGCATCGACAGTACGCTGATGATCTTGCAGCATCGCCTCAAGCCAAAGGGCGATCGCCCCTGCATTCAGGTGGTGCGCGAGTATGGCGATCTGCCCAAAGTGGAATGCTATGCAGGACAGCTCAATCAAGTGTTTATGAACATCTTGAGCAACGCAATCGACGCGCTAGAAGAAGCCTGTGAGACGCATCAAGCCAATCAATCAAGCACGCTAGAGCGAACGCTTCAAGACAAAGCACCTGTCATCAAGATCTGCACACGCCTGATTGAACCGGACAATGCCGCGAAGCAGGTTGAAATCTGCATTGCGGACAATGGCCCCGGCATTCCCAAAGCAGTGCAAGCCCAAATTTATGAAGCGTTTTATACCACCAAGCCGCTCGGCAAAGGAACCGGACTAGGGTTGGCCATTAGCCATCAAATCGTCACAGAAAAACATCGTGGGCAACTGATTTGCCAGTCCGACACAGGGCAGGGCACGACTTTCTTAATTCAGATTCCGCTCAGACAGTCATTCGCTACCCCAGAGTCAACGCCCACCGCAGCGAGAAATCCCTAACCGCTATACAATGCCAAATGTTGAGCAGAGAACCGTTTGGCTATGACGCAGGCTCCAATGACACAGGCTCCGATTCCGGTCGTGGTAAACGGCGCAACGGGCAAGATGGGGCGCGAAACCATCAAGGCGATCGCCGCCAGCAAAGACATGACCCTGGTGGGGGCGCTGGCCCGCAACCCAGACCGGATTGGGCAGGACGTGGGCGAGGTGGCAGGCTGCGGCCCGCTGGAGGTGCCAATTCTCAACGATATGCAGGGGACGCTGGCGCTGGCATCGCAGGAAAAGCAGCCCGCTGTGATGGTGGATTTTACCCATCCTGACGTAGTGTATGAAAATGCGCGGGCGGCGATCGCCTACGGGGTGCGTCCGGTGATTGGCACGACGGGGCTGAGTGTGGAGCAACTTAACGATCTGGCAGACTTTGCCGACAAAGCCAGCATCGGCTGTCTGGTGATTCCCAATTTCTCGATTGGGGTGGTGCTGATGCAGCAGGCGGCCGTGCAGGCATCGCGCTATTTCGACCATGTGGAAATTATCGAGCTGCATCACAACCAAAAAGCCGACGCGCCCAGCGGCACAGCGATTCAAACGGCGCAGCTCTTAGCAGAATTTGGCAAAGCCTTTAATCCGCCGACCGTTGATGAAACCGAGAAACTGCCCGGCGCACGCGGCAGTCAAACCGAAGACGGCATCCGCATCCACAGCGTCCGGCTCCCCGGTTTAATTGCCCATCAAGAAGTCATCTTTGGCGCACCCGGCCAGCTTTATACCCTGCGCCACGACACGAGCGATCGCGCGTCCTATATGCCCGGTGTGCTGCTCTGCATCCGCAAGGTGCTGGAGTTGAAGTCGCTGGTCTATGGGCTAGAAAAGGTGCTGTAGCAATGCAAAGGGCGATCGCACTGGGCATAGCAGCAAAATCGGCAACGCTATGGTTCCTCGTCAAACACGGGCGACCAGAGTTCGGCGATCGCCACCGACCATCCCGGCAGCAAATCTGGCAGCGTCAGCACATCTCCGTTTCGCAGGGTGATCGGCTCCTTGCCAGGCTGAAACACCCTCACCGTCGAGTCTTCAGGGTTAATCAAAATTCCAACCTGCGTTCCCTGGGCCAAAAAATTTGCAATTTTACGTTCCAACTCTTCCACCGTATCGCTGGGTGGCTTGACCTCTACCATTAGGTCAGGGGCAACCGGGGCAAAGTTGCGCGGGGCGCGGCGCAGTCGCTCAGCCCTGACAAACGACACATCCGGGGCGCGGGTGTTGGAATCGGGCAGCGTAAACCCAGCGCTAGAACCCGTCACCCGACCTAGGCGCTTTGGCTCTACCCAATCTGCCAGACGACGACCAAACCGAAAGGCGACTTCATCCGACTCATAGCCCGACGGACTCATAACCGTAATCTTCCCGTCTACAAGCTCCATCCGATAGTCGCTGCCTAGTTTGGCTTGCAAGGCTTCCAGGTCTTTCACCGTCAGAGACATCGGCAACTCCTTGGCGTTCAGCGAGTTCCAGGCTCGTCTTCATTCTACATAAGCGACCGTCACGCCAGAGCCGCCGTCTGCCTGCTCTGCCGCCTCAAAGCGCGATACCTGGGGATGCTCTTTCAGAAATGCATGAACCCCCTGCCGCAGCTTGCCCGTGCCGTGGCCGTGGATAATCCACAGGGGGCCCGGCTGGGCGCTGGCGATCGCCCGTTCTAGCTCAATCTCTGCATCTGCCACCCGGCTGCCCCGCAGGTCGAGGGTGTTCTTTGACGTGCGAATCGCGGGGGCTTCGGGCGGCTTTTCCTCCGCAGATTTCTCTGAGGGGCGCTTCTTTTCTGCGCTCTGGCCCTTGGCGGCCGACCCCTGCTCCCTGGCGGGCAGTTCTGCTTTTTCCCCTTGCAGCGACTCCACATCCGCCAGAGAAACGGTCATCTTCATCAGCCCAAAGCGGACGGTGAATTCGCCGCTGTCGTCGGGATGGGTCAGCACTTCGGCAACCTGGCCCAACCGGGGAATGCGGACGCGATCGCCCACCTTGGGGCGAAACCCAGGCTTCGGCTTGGGCGGGGCCTGACGCGAGGGCAAGTGACGCTCGGCCAGTTCGTTCAGGGCTTCGGTGGCCTGCTGGGCGGTTTGGGCCGTTTCGGGGCCGCGCTGGAGCTGGCGAATTACCCTAGCGATTTCAGCTTTAGCCTGGGCGATCGCCGCCTGCACTGCCTCTTCCTGCTGCTGTTGCAGTTCCCGTTCGCGCTGCCGCAGCGTCTCCGCCCGCCGCAAGATCTCTTGGTGCAGCCGCTCGGTTTCCCGAATCAGTTGCTCTGCGGATTGAGTCTTTTCCTCCTGCTGGCGGCGCTGCTGCTCCAGTCCGGCAATCACGCGGTTTACGTCGCTCTCAGAGCCTGCGCCGATCTGCGCCCGGGCCGCCTCCACGATTGCCGGGTTGAGGCCGAGCCGCTGGGCGATCGCCAGCGCGTTTGAACGACCGGGAATGCCCCACAGTAGCCGATAGGTGGGGGATAGCGTCACATCGTCAAATTCCACCGAGGCATTCTCGAAGCGCTCGTCTTGATACTTCAGCGCCTTCAGTTCGCCGTAGTGGGTCGTGGCAACGGTTAAGGCGGCGTGATCGGCTAAGTAGCGGAGGAGGGCGATCGCCAGCGCGCTGCCTTCTGAGGGGTCAGTCCCTGCACCCACTTCGTCGAGGAGGACGAGGGAGGGCGTTGGGGCATGGGGGAACGGCTCGTCCTCACTCAACGGCGTTATCCCACCATCGCTCTCCGCCTCATCCTGCTGCAACGCCGCCAGAATCCGCCCAATCCGACGAATGTGTCCAGAAAAGGTCGAAAGGCTCTGCTGAAGCGATTGCTCGTCGCCGATGTCGGCCAAGACTTGGTGAAACCAGGGCAATTCCACGGGTTCGCGGGCAGGAACGAATAGCCCCACCTTTGCCATCAGCGCCGCCAGTCCGAGCGTTTTCAGCGTCACGGTTTTGCCGCCCGTGTTGGGGCCGGTGATGGCAACGACGCGGATCTGGGGCTGGATGACCAGATCGATCGGCACGACGGCCGGCCCCTGCTCGTGCTGATGCTGCCAGATGAGGAGCGGGTGGCGGAGTTGGCGGAGGGTAATTGGGGCAACCACAGACACAGAGCCGTTGGCGGAGGCCCCAGATTCCTGACTCCCAAATTCCACAAAACGCGGGGGATTTGCGCCGAGCCAGAGGGAATAGCGGGCGCGGGCGGTGGCCAGGTCAAGGGTAGTGGCGATCGCCAGCAGTCTTTCTAAATCTTCGTGAACGTCTGCAACCTGTTCGCTGAGGGCGCGGCGGACGGCTTCTTCTTCCACCCGCTCTTGCTTTAGCAATTGCCGAAGCTGGTTGCCGTGGCTGACGATGGCGTTTGGCTCTACATAGAGCGTTGCGCCGCTGGTGGAGGTGTCGTGGACGATGCCGGGGATGATGTCCTTGTGGGAGGATTTGACGGGCAGCACAAAGCGATCGCCCCGCTGAGTAATCAGCGCTTCCTGCACAGCGTTGCCGTGGCGCTGCAAAATGCCTTGCAAGATTTGATAAATGCGATCGCGCTGCTGCTTAAGCTGCTCGCGGATGCCGCCCAATCTGGCACTGGCGCGGTCCATAACCCGGCCGCGCTCGTCGATGCAGCGGTGAATGTCCTGCTCCAGTTCGGGATAGGTGCGGAGGTCTGCAACCAGGGCATTGAGCGTGGTCAGGTCGGGATATTGGTCAATCGTGCGGCGGAGGGTGCGTGCGCCAGAAAGCGTGGTGGCGATCGCCAGCAAGTCGTCTCCGCTCAAGATGCCTTGCAGTGCGGCCCGCTCCAGCGCGTCCCCAATGTCCTGAATGCCCTCAAAGCTGAGCGAAACTGGCAGCGTGGTTTCAAGCTGATAGACCTCGCGGGTTTGCGCCAGCAGCGCCTCGCTCTCGACCAGAGTATTGGGAATTCGCAGATCTTGCGCGACTCTCGCGCCCAACTTCGTCGCAGCAAAGGTGGCGAGATGCTGGCACAGACGCGGCCATTCCAACAGATTGAGGGTTTCAGCTTGGATCAATTGCGGCTCAGGGCTGGAGACTATTCCCAATTATCAAGGATCTAGAGCGTGTCAGCAATTTCGCCCAACGGAGCCAGGCCAATTCTCCCAACGGGTACTCCGAATGCAACAGGTAAATACCTCTAACACCGGGTTCAAGCACTGGGAAAGTAATGCCGCAGCACCGCTTCGTAGGCTTCATTCACCCGCTGGGCCAGTTCCTTGCTGCCCCCCGTGTCGGGGTGTGCCGTTTTCATCGCCTGTTTGTAGGCGCGTTTGAGCGATTCGGGGGTGAGCGGCGTAAACGGGCCCAGATTCAGCAGCGCCAAATAGTCAGGAATCGTGTTGCCAGGGCGCTTGGCATAGTTGGGACCATAGCTCGAACCGGCCGAGTGTTGCCCCGCCGACTGTTTTTCTCGCAACAGCCACTCGACCACGGTATCGAGGGCGGCGATCGCCTCTGGTTCCCAGCCAAACAAGTGAAACACATCGGGGAAGCGGGCGGCTTTTTTGCGGAGGCGCTGCAATGCGGGCAGCCAGGACTGCTGGGGGTGTGTCGCCGTTTGCCAGAGCGCATCGTAGGCGCTGAATCCGCCCAGCTTGTAGATGTAATAGCGATCGCCCGTGCGTGCATCAACATGACAGCCAAACTGCTGCAACACGTCCGCCCCGGCATAGCCAATGCCCTCCTCACCGTGGATCATCTGGTGCAGTTGTGCCAACACGGGATGCAGCCGCCGGGCCCAGTCCAACTCGCACAGCGCCACCCAATCCGGCGTGTGGAACAGGGGCGTTTCGGCATTGGCTTCGCGGTGGCTAGCGCTGTATTGCTCATAGTCGCCCACCGTGCCCCAGGTCGCCTGGATGCGCTGCTGCCAGTCTGCCTCGGTCTGCGGGTCGGCCAACTCTTCGGGCAGGTCAAGCTGGGCTTGAATCTGTTCAAGCTGCGTCTGGATCTGGTCGAGCCGTTGCCCAATATGGCGCGTGGTGGCGGCCATCTGGCTGGTCAGCATCTGGGCAAAGCTGGCTGCCTGGGCCTCCAGCAGTTTTTGAATTTGCGGGGCAGAAAGTCCGGCGGCGGAACCGTTTGAAGCGCTGTTTGAAGCGCTATTTGCAGCGCTATTTGCAGCGCTATTTGAAGCGCTGTTTGAAACACTGTCTGCGACGCTGCCTGCCCGCTCCCGCAAGCGACTTTCTACCGCCCGCTGATGTTCGGTTAATTCCACCAAAATATCGCTGAGGGCCTGCACCTGCCGTTCCAGGTCATCGGAGGCTGCTCCCGATCGGGGGCGATCGCCCTTTCCTACACTGGCTTGTGCGGGGTTATCAGTCACACTTCCCAGCGGCAGCGGCAACTGCGACTCGCGGCGGCTAGCAGACGGGTTGCCATAGAGCAGGCGATCGCCCCCCTCCGGCTTGTAAATCAGCAGGTCGGCTGCCTCGTCTAGCCTTCCGCCGCTAAAGACCAGCGTGATGCTTCCTGGCGCATAGCCCACCTTGCCGCTATGCCAATCGTCCAACAGCGGCGCACAGTAGGACGAGACGGGAAACTCCGTCGGCTGCGTCACCACTCGCGCCCCAGTTTTGGTCGCCCGCAAATAGCGCCCCGCCAGATCGGCGATCGCCCCTTCCAGATGCTCGGATTTAATCGCGGTCGTCACCCGCAGCGATTTAGGATTCATGCTTTGAATCTTAGCGAGTGTCAGGTTTTTAGGTTTCTAGGAGGCGGCTTTCGGGCTTCAGGCGGCAAACGGACTCACTCTTTAGCGCCTGGATCGCGGGCCGCTGATCCCGGTTCCACCAAATTGTAGTTAAACGTGAGGTTGACGCGGATGCGATCGCGCGTGGCGGTGGCAGGAAACGGCTCAAACGGGGCGGACTGCTGCACAGCGGCGATCGCAGCAGCATCGGCATCGGCAAAGCCAGAGGGTTCCGCAAGCTGCAAGTCGAGCAGGTTGCCTGCGCGATCTAGGGTGAGCCGAACAATCACGCGGTAGGGGCGATCGATGGGCACTTGCTGCCAAACTTCCTGCACATCCCGATTGAGTTGGTTAACGTACTCGCCCCACACAGGGTCGCGCTGGGCGGAGAGTCCCGGCGGATTGGCAAGCGGATTGGCCGCCGTCGTGCGGTCTGGGTTAGCGATGCCGTCTAGTCCCTGACCTGGTGGGGGCGGTGCAGCCGCAGGGTTGCCAGCAACGACCACTTCTGGCAAGGGCTGGGGCGGCTGAGGCGAGACAGGCGAAAAGTCTGGCGGGGGCGGCAGTGCGGCTTCCCAGAGCGGCTGGGGTGGCGGCAATGGCGGCCGGGCCAGGGGCGAGGGAATCGGTTCTGGCGGCGCAAAGGGAGCCGGACTCAGCGCGGGCAAACCGTTGG
>NZ_DVEA01000214.1:0-20313 GCF_015295965.1 Thermoleptolyngbya sp. M55_K2018_002 | reverse complement strand
GGGACGCTTCGTCCCCTGCAAAAGGGGGTTTGGGGGATATCCCCCAAGGCTGTTGGCTCGGATCTCCAGACTCCCAACTTAGACCAACATTGGCAACTCAAGTCGCTCAATTCTTACAGAATGCTGCACAAGCCCCCAGTCGCCAAACCCCAGCGATACACTAGGAAGTTGGCTCGCGCAATGGAGCAGACCGGCGCAGCCGTTCTGTGCCGCGAAACACACCCTGGCGGGTCATTCTTGCCTAGTCTGAACCTTGTGAAACCCCGCTAGAGGCATAACCAAGAGATTACTAACATGCTGCATCGTATCTTCACCGCAGTTTTGATTGGGCTGCTCGGACTCATCCCCCTGTGGACCGTACCCCAACCTGCACAAGCCGCAGGCTGCACCCTCACGGCAATCGTCTGGGAAGGCTATACCGATTCCTCCTTTGCCGATATTTTTGAACAAGAAACAGGCTGCACCATCAAAGCCACCTACGCCGGGTCGAGCGACGAGATGTTCGCCAAGTTCCGCGCAGGCGGCGGCAAAAATTATGATCTGGTCTCCGCATCGGGCGACATCACCGAGCGGCTTTACAAAGCCGGCCTGGTGCGCCCCATCGACACCAGCAAGCTGCAAAATTACAGCGCTGTATTCGAGTCATTTCAGGACGGCAAGTGGAACACCTTCGGCGGCAAGCCCTACGGCGTAACCTTTGCCTGGGGGCCCAACGTGCTGGTTTACAACACCAAACAAGTAAAACCTGCGCCGAAGTCCTGGGATATCTTATTTGACGATAAATATTCTGGCAAAATTGCCCTGCCCGACAACCCCATGACCATTGCCGACGTGGCGCTGTGGCTGGGCAAATCTGACCCCTATGATCTTACTGACGAAGATCTTGCCGAAGTGAAAGCCAAGCTATTGGAACTGCGCCCCCACATCCGCAAATTCTGGACGACGGCGGGCGAACTGGCCAACCTGTTTCAGTCGGGCGAAATCGTGATGGCTCATGCCTGGCCGCTGACCTACACCCAACTCAGCAATGAGGGCTATCCCATCGGCTCCGTCAGTCCCCAGGGCAAGCTGACGGGCTGGACAGATTCCTGGATGATTTCCAAAAATTCCAAGAACCCCGAAGCAGCCTATCAGTGGATTGACTTTATCCTCAGCGGCGACGGGCAAAAGGGCGTGATGGACGTGACGGGCTACTCTGGCGCAACGACGCTGGGCGCGGAAGCCGTAGGCCCCGAAAAGGCGCACGAGCTATTCATGGATGATCTGTCGCTGCATTCGCAGATCAACATGTGGCAGAGCGTCAAGAACTACGACCAGTGGGTTCAGCTTTGGAACGAGATTCGCAGCTAAACTGCATTTCTCAGTCAAACGAAATTGCTGAAAGCCCTGCAAATGCTGACTGGCAATCCAAAATTGCCAATCCAGAATCGTAAAAATCCAGAATCGTAAATGGGTATCAGCTACGGCTCTTGGTATGTCCACATCAGACCGCCATCGACCAGGAACGTAGAACCCGTAATATAGTCTGCTTCGGCAGAACAGAGAAACGAAACCAGAGACGCAACCTCCTCCGGATTGCCCATGCGCTGGAGGGGGATTTTTTTGAGGAATTCTTTGGATTCGTCTGAGTCGTCTTGCAGGCTGGTGTTTTTGTCGGTGGCGATCGCCCCCGGTGCGACATTGTTAATCGTGATCCCCAGCGGCGCAAGTTCCGTTGCCAGCGTGCGGGTCATCATCTTCATGCCGCCCTTGCTGGCGCAATAGGACGCAAAATCGGGAAACGACAGTTCCTCATGCACCGAGCTAATGTTAATAATCTTGCCGGGATGTTTGGCTTCCATGCAGTGATGCACAAAGGCCTGCGCCGAAAAGAAAGCACCCTTCAAGTTCACATCCATCACCTGGTCGTAATCTTCCTCAGTGACTTCCCAAAACGATGCTTTCTTCTGAATGCCTGCATTGTTGACCAGAATATCTAAGCGACCAAAGTGGGCGACGGACTCTGCCACCATCCGGCGCACCTGCTCCATATCGCTCACGTCAGCCTGCACAATTTTCCCTTCGACCGAGCAGCCATATTGAAAACACCGGCCGCCTGCTGCCTCAACCTTGGTCAGCGTTTCGGCTGCGCCCTCTGGATCGGCGCGATGGTCAATTACCACACTAGCCCCATCAGCCGCCAGACGAAGGGCGATCGCCTGTCCAATGCCTGTGGTGCTGCCCGTCACCAGCGCGACCTTTCCGTCCAATTTCATGACCGCCTCCCCAGGAGATTATTAAGAAATACTTGTGATTGATGGAATTTTTGTTACCTCACAGCAAGATCTTGTTACGCAATGCCTCCTCCTGACCATCCTCGAAAGAGGCATTCTGGCGAGTTTTTTCTACTTCTGTAGACGGACTGTAGACAGAACCTTGAGTTAAATGCAGGGGTATTGCAGGACGGACTAGACTCACGAACTACTGATTCACTGTTGCTGATTCACTGTTACTGATTCACTGTTGATGAACTATTGCTGAGCAGTCGAGAAGGAGCGCAACCGAATCTGCCATAATACTTAGGCTTCAATCCATGACATTTCAGGGTCAACCGCAAGAACCGTTCATTCCACAGCACGCTGATCATGCAGATCGTCCAAGTCGTCGATCCGCTCACTCAAGCAGATTCATGCAATCCCGCGCTCGTTGGCAACGAGACCAGCAGGTGATTGAGGCGCTGTCGTCTCTGCTGGACTCTGTTGGAGATCTGAACCGCTATTTGGAACGAGTCGCGTCTAGCGTTTGTCACTTGCTCCGAATGGATGTAACTGTGATTACGCTCTGCGAAGGAGACGACTTTGATCGCGTCATTGCAAGCTCTGATGGCGAAGAAGATCACACGCTCTATACGCTCCACGGAACAGTAACAGGAACGGTGGTGGACACTGGGCGATCGCTCATTGTGGAAGACACGCGCCTTAATCCCGAAGCAGGCGAAATGCCCGACGGCTATCTCTGCTATCTCGGCGTTCCCCTCCGCACCCCCCACGGCGACATCCTTGGCACGGTTTGTTCCTTTAGCTATTCGCCGCGCAGGTTTGCGGAAGAAGAAGTGCGGACGGTGGAACTGTTTGCTGAGCGAGCCGCAATGGCGATCGCCCACTATCGCCTCTATCAGGAGCAGCAGCGGTTTAACGAACTGCTGGAGGCGGAGGTCATCAAGCGCACCCAGGAACTCCGCGCTGCCCAGGCAAAGCTCATCGAGCAAGAGCGACTGGCCGCCATCGGTGAATTTGCCGCCATGATCGTCCACGAAATTCGCAATCCCCTAACGACCGTGAAAATGGGGCTAAAAGCCTTGGGACGACTGGTTTTGGCAGAGCCGGATCAGCTCCGGCTGACGCTAGCCAGCGAAGAGGCCAATCGCCTGGAAGACCTGCTGAACGAGATTCTCCAGTTTTCCAAGCCGCAGCGGGCCATGCAAACAGAGTCCGTAAATCTGGCGGCACTGCTGCAAGACGTGGTGACGCAGGTGCAGGAAACGCCGATTGGGCAGGGACGCATCATCGAACTGGCGATCGCCCCAAACCTGCCGCCCGTGGTGGGCGATCGCAACAAGCTCAAGCAAGTCTGTCTGAATCTGGTGCGAAACGCCTGTGAAGCCGTGATGGAGGGCGATCGCATTCGCTGCACCCTGTTGCCCGATGCCGACACACCCCAGTCGCCCCAGAGACTCTGCCTCTCCATCCACAACGGCGGCCCGCCCATTCCCCCCGGCGATCCGCCGCGCTTCCCCCCGAAGACCTGCCCAAGCTGACCCGCCCCTTCTACTCCACCAAAGCAGGCGGCACTGGCCTCGGTCTCGCCCTCGTCAAACGCATCATCGATGCCCACGGCGGCAGCCTGTCCATCCAGTCCACCGCTGCCGAAGGAACAACCGTTACCGTTCGCCTGCTAATCTAGCCGAAGAACGAAGAATGAAAAACGAAGAACGAAAAACGAACCCTCATTCTTCCCTCTTCCCTCTTCGTTCTTCTCTCTTCGTTCTTCTCTCTTCGTTCTTCCCTTTCCCTCTCCCCCCTCCCCTCTTCCCTTCATGTCCACTCCCCCAATCCAGTGGTATCCCGGTCACATTGCCAAAGCCGAGCGATCGCTTCTGGAACAGCTTAAAAAAGTCGATGTTGTGCTGGAGGTGCGGGATGCGCGAATTCCAATAGCGACGCGCCATCCGCAGATGGGGCAGTGGTTGGGCAACAAAGAGCGGGTGCTAGTGCTGAACCGCATGGACATGATCCCCGCTGGGGTGCAGCAGGACTGGCGCACGTGGTTTCAGCAGCAAAACGACACGGCGTATTTTACCGACGCGAACCACGGCAAGGGCGTGGAGGCAGTGTCTAAGGCGGCGCAGGCTTTGGGCGCAAAGATGAACCAGCGGCGGCGCGATCGCGGCATGTTGCCCCGGCCGGTGCGGGCGGTGGTCATCGGCTTTCCCAACGTGGGCAAGTCGGCGCTGATCAACCGACTGCTGAAGCGGCGCGTAGTAGAGAGTGCCCGTCGTCCCGGCGTAACGCGCCAGCTTCGGTGGATTCGCATTTCTGACGAGCTAGAACTGCTCGATGCACCGGGAATTTTGCCCTCCAAGCTAACGAATCAGCAGGCCGCGCTGAAGCTGGCCATCTGCGACGACATTGGCGAAGCTGCTTACGACAATCAGCGAGTCGCCGCCGCCTTTGTGGACTTATGGAAAGAATTGTCCGAAGCCGCGCCCACTATCATCGGCAGCGGTCTGGAAACTCGCTATGGGCTGTCGCCGTCTGGAGTCACAGGCGAAACCTACCTGGCGCAACTGGCCGAGCATCGCTATCAGAATGACGTAGAGCGAGCCGCGCGACAATTGCTGAATGATTTTCGCAAGGGGCTGCTGGGATCCGTGCCGCTGGAGTTGCCGCCAGCAGCGATCGCAGCAGAGAGACAGGGCAATCCTGAAGAAAGGGCTGAAGAAAAGAGCGGGGAACACACTGGAGAACAGTAGTCCCCAGAGATCCTTGTAAGGAAATATAAAGCGAGTTTACGTTTCTCTAAAAATCTGAATCGGTAAAGACATAAACTGAGCGTTTTGCAGCGCAGTCGGGCGATCGTCCTTATTACAAAACATGAACTTAGTTTGAAAACATTGTGTTATCCCATGCAGAGTATAAAAACTCGCGATATATATCGTAAATGTGGAACCCTTCAAGGCAGTCTTAACTGAAAGACTCATAAAGCCTCAAGTGTAAGCCCTTATATAAGGACTTCAGTGATATAAGGACTTAATATGAGGGCTTAAGTGATCAAGACTCAAGCGCGATCGCCCCTTTGCCGCTTCAGGAATTTTTCAAAGACTGCTGTGACAAGTGCCCTGAAACTGCTCTGAAAGTGCCCTGAAACTGCCCCGAAAAAATTACTTTGAAAGATTGCCCCAACTGTCCACAGGTTTCTAACAGGTTTCTTGATGATCCCCGGATTTTGACTAGATTTTAATCACTAGGTTTGAAGCAGATGATTTGAGCAATCATCTGATCGACTAAATCTGATAAATCTGATAAATCTGATCGACTTAATCAGTTCGTTCGATGCCTGATTTCTGAGCTTTTGCAGACTGGATAATTGGCTAAATGACTGGCCAGATTGTTAGCTAGAAGCCGATCCCCAGCCTCACCCCCAAATCGATGTGCGATCGCCCAGCATTGCAACCCCTTTGCAATGTCCCGGAGCAAACCGCGATGTATTTGGGTTCTGTAGATTTTGGACACGTTGCATGACTTTTTCTCGCCACGATTCTCGCTCCGAATGGTCTGCTTTGGCGTTTCAGACCGATAGTTTACGACTCGATGACTTCGCCGATCCCGCGCTCAATCGGCAGTGGCACACCGACCCACCTGCCTGCGATACCCAGGGAGAGCGGTCGGCAACAGGGATTTACGTTACCGTTCACGGGCATTTCTACCAGCCGCCCCGCGAAAATCCCTACCTGAACGCCATCGAGCGGCAGCCCAGCGCCTCCCCTTATCACGACTGGAATGAGCGCATCCACTACGAGTGCTATCGCCCTAACGCCTTTGCCCGCGTCCTGAGCGACCAAGGCGACCTGCTGGGGATCGTCAACAACTACGAGTATCTCAGCTTCAACATCGGCCCGACGCTGATGAGCTGGCTGGAACATGCCGATCCCGAAGTCTACCAGCGCATTCTAGACGCAGACCGCAAAAGCTGCGATCGTCTGGGAGGCCACGGAAATGCGATCGCCCAGGTCTATAATCACATCATCCTGCCCCTGGCCAACGACCGCGACAAGCGCACCCAGATTCGCTGGGGTAAGGCAGACTTCAAAGCCAGATTTGGGCGCGATCCCGAAGGCATGTGGCTGGCAGAAACGGCGGTAGACTACTCGACGCTGCGAATCCTGGCAGAAGAGGGCATTCGCTTCATTATCCTGGCTCCGTCGCAGGCCCAGCGCTGCCGTCCCCTGCCCACGCCCGACGAGCGCGATCCCTACTGGATCGAAGTCGGCGGCAGCCAGATCGACCCCGTGCGCCCCTATCGCTGCTTTTTGAATTCACCCCATTTCCAGCGCGATGGCATCCTGGGGCAAGATGGGCTGGGTGAAACTGGAGCCGACCCGAACCTGGCTGATACGCCTTACATCGACATTTTCTTTTACGATGGCCCCATTTCCCGCGACATGGGCTTTAACGACGTGCTGAGCAGTTCCGAGCATTTTGTGGGACGCATCGGGCAGGCCGTGCGCGGGGATCATCGTCCTGCTCAGTTGATCTCGGTGGCCACCGACGGCGAAACCTTTGGGCACCACAAAGGCGGCACGGAAAAAGCGCTGGCCTATGCCTTTACCCACGAGTTTCCGCAGCGGGGCTGGCTGGTGACAAATTTTGCCCACTACCTCAGCCTGCACCCGCCCACTTGGGAAGTGGAGCTAAAGCCCGTAACGGCGTGGAGTTGTTCCCACGGGGTCGATCGCTGGCAAGACGACTGCGGCTGTGGTGGGGGCGGCGCGTGGCATCAGAAATGGCGGCGGCCGCTGCGGGATGCGCTGGACTGGCTGCGGGATCAGCTAATTGCAATTTACGAACAGTCCGGTGGTTCGTTTTTCCGCGATCCTTGGGCGGCGCGGGATGGCTATGTCGCTGTGTTGGTCGAGCGTTCTGATACCGCTCTCGATACGTTTTTCGCAGCTTACCAAAGCCACGATCTGACACCGGCCGAACGGGTCGAGGCGCTGAAGCTGCTGGAAATGCAGCGCCACGCCCTGCTGATGTACACCAGTTGCGGCTGGTTTTTTGAAGAGGTGTCGCGGCCGGAGGGAACGCAGATTTTGCGCTATGCTGCCCGCGCCCTAGAACTGGCAGAAGACCTTGCCGCAGTTCGCCTGGAACCAGAGTTTGTCCGTCGTCTGGCGGCGATCCCCAGTAATGTGGAGCAGTTTGGCAACGGCGCGGAACTCTATCGCCAACTGGTTGCGCCTGCCCGCATCACGCCAGAGCAAGTGGCCGCGCACTATGCTATCAGTTCCCTTTTCCACAGCTATTCCCAAGAGCAGCGTCTCTATTGCTATAGCGTCCAGCGGTTAGACTATCAGCTTCGCCGCATGGGATCGCTGACGCTAGCCCTGGGGCAGGTGCAGTTGACCTCCGAGATCACCCGCGAGGTGGTGAATCTGGAGTTTGCGGTGCTACATCTGGGCGGCTGGGATTTTCACTGCTGCATTCGGCCCGCCAGCGGTCGTCGCGCCTATTTGCAATTGCGGGATGAGTTGTTTGAGGCGCTGTCGCTGGCCAGTGCGGCGCAGGTGATTTTGGCGATGACGCGCACCTTTGGCGATTCGCAAAGCGATCTCTGCGGGAATCGCTCCTTTAGCCTGCAAGATCTGTTTGCCGAGGAGCGTCATCGGCTGATGCACCTGCTCAGTCAGGAAACCCTGACCCGCCTGGATCAGCTGTATACCCAGGTCTATCGCGACAACTACGGCGTGCTGCGGGCGTTTCATCGGGATGCTCTGGAGCCGCCCCGTGAGCTGCAAGTCGCCGCCGAAATTGCGATCGCCCATCGGCTGACCCACTCCCTGCAAGCTCTAGAGCGCGAAACCTCTGATTTGCCCCCCACCAATCCCGAACTGTGCGACAGCTATTTGTCGGAACTAGAGGCGATCGCCGCCGAAGCCAACCAACTCCACTGCCATCTGACTGTGACTCCAGCCAGGCAAATCCTGGAGCGGCTGATCCTGCGGCTGCTGTGGCAAGCTCTCAACGAATCGGAACTGGACACCCTGGAGCCAACGCTGGTCTGGATTGAGCAACTGCTGGCCATCGGCGAGCAGCTTCATCTGGGGCTGGCGCTGGATCGAGTGCAGGAGTTGTACTGGCGATCGCTCCACCGCTACCTCCTGCCCCGCTGGTCTGTCGCACAGCAACACTCTGATGCGGCTGCCAAAGCTGAACTGGCGCTGCTTCAACCGCTGCTGTCGCTGGGCAAGGCACTGCGTATTGAAGTTCCACTAGGGGCATTGGCATAACGCTCCCCAAGCTTCCTTGCTAAACTGTGAGAAACGCCGACTGCTGCGCCCTGAGAGGACTGCCTAATGCTATTGACCAGCCTGCCCGATACGCTGCTTACCCCTGCGAAGCTGCCCCATCTCAGCTATGTCGCGCCGCGCGATCGCTTTGATGAGTCGTGGGATGCGCCGCTGTCTACGCTGCTGGGGCTGGGTCGGGCGGCCGGAGCCGATTTTGTCGAGTTCTTCCTGGAACGGGTTAACTATATTAACTGCCTGGCCGAAGACGATACCATCACCAGCATTTCGCCCAGCTTGACTACGGGCGCGGGTGTGCGCGTGTTTCGCGGCAAGGCCGACTGCTACGTTAGCACCAATGATCTGACCTTTAGCGGGCTAAAGCTGGCGCTAGAAAAGGCGTTGTCCATCATGGGGCTAGAACTGCCCAGCGGCAATGCGTTTATCCCGGAAGTGGTGCTAGAGCCGCTGCGGGACTATGGTACGCGCAAGGGCAAGGAAGCCTGGCTGGAGCAGTGTAGCTCGATTCGCGAGATGGGCGAAATTTTGCTGGCAGCGAGCGATCGCCTCGGCAAAAAAGCCAGCCACGTCCAGTCGCGCCGCGCCTCCTACTTCCGCGACTGGCAGGAAGTGCTGGTGGCGGCGAGCGACGGCACCTTTGCCCGAGATATTCGCCTGACGCAATCCACCGGATTTAGCCTGCTGTGCGCCGATGGCGACCATCGTGCCTCCATCGGGCAGCGCATCGGCAGCACCAGCCAGCCCGATTTTCTCCGCACCTGGGATATGGACAGCACCGCCGAAGAAGTGGCGGAGTCTGCCGGAAAAATGCTCTACGCCGATTATGTCGAGTCTGGCACGTACCCGGTGGTGATGGCGAATCACTTTGGCGGCGTGATCTTCCACGAAGCCTGCGGCCACCTGCTAGAGACGACGCAGATCGAGCGCAAGACTACGCCCTTTATCGACAAAAAAGGGGAGAAGATTGCCCATGAAGCGCTGACCGCCTGGGACGAAGGGCGATCGCCCAACGCCTTTGGCACGATCGACATGGACGACGAGGGGATGCCCGCCCAGCGCACATTGCTGATCGAAAACGGCATTCTGAAAAACTTCCTGAGCGATCGCGCTGGCTTCATGCGAACCGGACACCCCCGCACGGGCAGCGGCCGCCGCCAAAACTACACCTACGCCGCCGCCAGCCGAATGCGGAATACCTACATCGCGCCGGGGCCGCACTCTCTCGACGATCTCTTCGCCTCCATCGACAAAGGGATTTACTGTAAAAAAATGGGCGGCGGCAGCGTCGGCGCAACGGGTCAGTTTAACTTTGCGGTGGACGAAGCCTACCTGATCGAAAACGGCAAAATCACCAAGCCCCTCAAGGGCGCAACTCTGATTGGTGAAGCGGTAGAAATCATGCAGCGCATCTCCATGTGTTCCCAAGATTTGGGGCTGGCGGCGGGCTTCTGCGGCTCCATCAGTGGCGGCATCTACGTCACCGTCGGACAGCCCCACCTAAAGGTCGATGCGATTACGGTCGGAGGACGGTAGCTCAAAGTAGCTTAAATACTCAAAACATCTCAAATAAGAGTTCGGGAGCGGGCTGGTGATGGGATGAGGCGATCAGGAGAGTAACTTGAGAGCCACTTGCGAGTAACTTAGAGTAATTTAATTGGATCGCGACTAAGCCTACCCGATTCGACTCATCCCCTTACCACTTCACCCGTACTTTTCTAACCCGTACTTTTCTAAGTAGATAGACCAGATTAAAAAACAGATCCTGAACCCTGAACAGATCCTGAACCCTGCGCCGTCCGCGCAACGGGCGACGCAGGGTTTTTGGGTTTTATATTTATTAATGTCTACCTACTTATCTCTCCATCACTCGCTCCATCAACTGTTGCAATCTTGCGACCAACGGCAACGCCGGAAATTGCTCAGCCCGAATCTGGGGTAACTTGTCGCGGATGTCGCGGATATTCCAGCCTGTGAGTCGGGCCAGGGTTTGGGCTTCTTGCTCGAAGCGCTGCCGGAGCGATCGCCGATATTGCCGCCCTGCCTCACACGCCATCTCGCCCGTATAGGGATGCCGTAGGATATAGCGCCCCTGAAATAGGCTGCGGTTGTTGGTCTGCTGAAAAATCAGGTCTTCCGGAAACTTATCGCGGGTATAGCGCACATGCAGCCGCGTGATGAATACGTTATTGGGCATCTCCGGGCGCGTCCAAAACACGCCTGCCTGCCGCAGTTCCTCTGGCGACAGCGGCTCCGCTGAGCAGGGGTCGCAGCTTCCCATATCCCAGGCATATTCCAAAAACGCCACATTGCGCCCCTCGCGAGTGTAGCTGGTCTGGAACATGGCTTTGTAGAAGTCGCTAAACTCGTCCTTCACGTATACCGGAATTTCTGCATCCGACGGCACCTTCACCGTGCGATAGTTGCTGACTTCTGCCTGCCCCTCCGGCGACAAAATGTAGACCAGCAAATCCTGAGAACTGTCTGCGTTGACCATGCCCAACCGCAGCGGCAGCATAAATCGGGGCGATTCGTAGGTCATTTGCAGGGGGCGCAACGCCTGATAGCCCGAATTTTCGTATTCCTCCAGATTCACCTTTGCCACAAAGAACTTCATCCGCTGGCGAATGTAGGGACGCAGCAGGTCTCGCGCACCCTGGGGAATGCGGTAGCCATTTTGCACCAGCCAGGTTTCTAATCCATCAGACTCGCGGGCGCTGAGAATCAAAATATCGTACTCGCCGACGGTGAATCGTTCTTCTACCGTCACTCCGAGCGCCTGATTGCTGCGTCCAGCCCGACCGGGAGCGGCACTTTCCATCACTGGAGCCGCCATTGGGCGATTCCAAAAGATGGGCGGAGCGCACGGATCAGGGTCGAAGTATTCCACCAATCTCGGTGCGCTAAACGAATCGAGCCGCTCGATGATCCGTGAATCGGCTATTTGCACCTGTTCGCGCTGCAAGATCACGGGAACTGGAACGACCATTGCAAAGTCTTTGACATCACCCTGGTAGTCATTGGCCATCGTGAGAACCGTGCGATTTCCACTGCGGGCGATCGCCACTTGAGAAGCCTGGTTATACAGCTTCGCATCGGCTTTTGCCACATAAAACCCGCAAAATGCTAGCGCTTCGGATGAAACTGTGAACGTAAGTAGGAATGCAAACAGGGCAATCGCCCACACTCGAAAAGACCGCAAAGAGTTCAGTGAATGTTGAAGCAGAGATTTCATAAAACCACCTATTCAGGAACGTATTTTTGTCGGAGTGCGAGTCGGGGAGAAAACGGGAGCCGCAGCGCCGACTGCGACCACTCGAACCGGGCCGCAGGCAGCAGCCAGTCCAGCAGCAGACTCAGCGGAGCCAGGGCAAACAGCGCCCAAAACGGAGCCGTGGAAAGAAAGAAGACATTCCGCAATATAAAGGTAAGAAGCGCGATCGCCCCGGCCCAGATCAGCCGTCCCGTGCGGGAATTGGGAATCGTGCGCGGGTCGGTAATCATAAACAGCGCAAAGAGCCACTGGTGAGCCGATGCGCCCACACGTCCCACGTCCAGCCCAGCCACAGGTTTCGCCCGGCCTCCAGCACCGCATAGCTGCCGAGAAACGCCGCCGACGTGTCCCAGCGCCCCACCTTTTGCAGCACCAGCCCACCCGCCCCCAAAAACAGCAGTCCATACCAGCCACTCTCGCCCCACTGCCCCGGCGAAACCCACGCATCGCCCGACCACAGCAGCGCCATGACAATGCCAAAATTGCCGGGATTAAACACATGCCTGCCCCGCAGCCGCAGCACAAACTTGCTGGCGATCGCCCCCATCACCGCTAGCGCCATCGTCAGCGGATGATCGACCCGCAGCAGCAGGCTCATGCCCAGCCCCGTCACCAGCGCACTGGGCAGACTGGAGAGGATTTGGGGATTGCGACACCGCAGGGCGATCGCCCCCCAGAAGTCGCCTATGTGATTTGCGTGATTTGCTGTGTCTGTCGCTGGATCTTCTGTCGCTGGATCTTCTGTCGCTGGATCTTCTGTCGCTGGATCTAATGAATCTGATGGATAAAATACGGCTCCGCAAAGTGCCTGGGTGATGAGGCAAGTGGCGATCGCCGACAGCACCACGACCGGGTTCAGCGACCAGTCCCGCGTGCCCGCCCCCAACAGCAAAAACAGCGCCAAAAAGCCAATTTGATAAAGCCTCGCGTCCTGTACCATCGTTCGGTTTCGCCGCAACGTTGGCAGCTATTATGTCGCGCTGCTACGGCGGCTAGTGGCCTGTTTCAGATTTTGTAACCGCAGGTAAGTTACAGCATTCCCCTACGACAGCAGCTTTTGGTATTCCTGCTCGGTGATCAGATCACGGGTCGTTTCCACGCGATCGACAAATACCAGACCATTGAGGTGATCGATTTCGTGCTGGACAATGCGGGCGACGAAATCGGTGAAGACCTGACGGCGCAGATTGCCGTGGCGATCGCCATATTCCACCTCAATTTCTCGATAGCGGGGCACGAGGCCGCGAATCCCTGGCACGCTGAGGCAGCCCTCCCAGCCTTTCAGCGTTTCGTCAGAATGACTGAGCAGGCGCGGGTTCAGCATGGGCAGCGGCTCCATCTCTGGCGCATCGGGGTAGCGCGGGTTTGGGCGCGACGCGACGATGACTAGACAAATGGGCTGACCCACCTGGGGCGCAGCGATGCCCACGCCGTTTGATGCGTGCATTGTGACCAAGAGCTGATCAATGAGGGCTTGCAGGGCAGGATCACTAGAAGGGGCGATCGCCTGCGCTGTGTCTCTCAACCTGGGATTGCCCAACTGCAAGATTTCTAAGCGAGGGGAGTTTGAGGAGGGGTGAGTTTGGGTCATGTCGGGTTGAGGGTTACAAACTTGCAAACTTGGGTGGAGGGGGCCGCCTGCTCTATGCTCTAGGCTGAGGCTAGCGATTGGGACGGCGCTCGGCGGTGGGCTTGCGGAGGCGCGTCAGCCCCAGTTCGGTCTGCACCCGCAGGCGCATGGCGGCGTGGCGATCGATGCCCTCGTAAGCGTAGCGGTTATATCCGTTCTGGCGGATTTGTCGCTCGATGTTGCGCTGTCGCTCACGGGTATCGGGGTGGGTAGAGAGCCACTCAAAGGGGGCGACTCGCCGCTCTTGTTTTTCCAGCGTCACCATCAGCCCGTGCAGCCCGTCCGCTGCGTAGCCTGCCGAGGCCAGCAGTCGCGTCCCAAAGGCATCGGCCTGGCGCTCCATGTCGCGGCTGTAGTTGAAATAGAGCAGGTTTGCCGCATAGCCGCCATAGGGAATGAGCTGGAAGGCGTTGCCTAGGGTGTTGGCATCGACCGCAAGCTGGAAGCCATGCGAGAGGGAGGTGTGGGCGAGTTCGTGGGCGATCAGTCCGGCTAGCTCTGCCTCTGATCGGGCTTTCAGGATTGCGCCTGCGTTGATGAAGATTTTGCCGCCCGGCAGTGCAAAGGCGTTGAGGCTGCGATCGCGGATAATGAAAAACTCGTACTCAAATTCCGATCGCCCCGTCATCGCGGCGAGGCGCTGCCCCATGTCGTTGACGTAGGCATTCACCGCTTCATCCTGAATGAGCGGTAACTGGCGGGCAGCACGACGGGCGATCGCCTCTCCCACGTTCTCTTCGCCCCGCAGCAGCGCGATTCCGGTCTGAATTGAAGAGATGGGGCCAAACAGGTTGCCCGTCAGCGCAAAGCCCAGCGCCCCAGTCAGCAAGTTGGCGATCGCCCCGGCCCGCAAATCGCGCTCCAGTCGATTGCGGAAGGTTCTGGCGTGCTGAGCCGCCAGCGCCTCAAACTCCGCTGCCGCCGGATCATCGGGATACATCAGGGCAAACTGCCGCGCCGCGATCGCCGCTTCTACCAGTTGCCCGTTGGTTGCCAGGGCCGCCACCCGTGCCTGCACCAGTTCTGCCGAGTCGGGATATAGCCCCACGGCCCGCTCCAGCACCGCCAGCGCCTCGTTCGAGCGATCGCCCGCCGCCAGCACCTCGGCATAGCGCAGATGCCCCAGCACAAACTCTGGATGCTGCTGAGTCAAGAGCCGCAGGGCAGACTCCATGCGCGGACGAGAATTCTGCGATCGCCCTGCCTCTGCCTCGCGCCAGTAGACCTGTCCTTCGGGGGGCAACGCCTCTGGCTCGGTGACCAGCGGGGGCACTTCGACGACATCCACTTCATCAAACGGCGCTTTTGCCAGCCGATAGCGGGCTTCTGCCTCCCGCCGCAGGCCCATCTGCCACAGCGCATCCCCCTCTCGCAGCAGTTCCAGCGCTACTGCCGGGTCGATCGGGGCAGCACTGGGTTCCGGTGCGGCGATCGCTGGCTCAATAACTGGCTCGGCGACTGGCTCCGTAACGACTGGCTCCGTAACGACTGGCTCGGTGACGACTGGCTCGACTGGTTCCGTCAGCGCATCCAGTTCAGGGTGCGGCTCCGCAGATGGCTCACCCGCTGTGTTTAGAGTTGGCGCAGAGTCTGGATTCACCTCTGTCTGGTCAACCCGTTCTCCTGCCACGGCAGACTCGTCAACCGCGCCGCCCAGCAGAACCTCGGCAAGGGGAGAAATTTCGGCGGTGGCTCCAAATTCTTCCAGCACCCAAGCCGATGAGGTATTGGTGAGGCTGGCTGAGGCTCCGGGCAGCATCGACGGAGGATCTGCGAAAGCTTCGGTGACGGGCGACCCTGGACGATCGGGCGCTGAGATACCCGCAGCCGCTACAACCTCTGAAACAGGCGCGACTGAAACGGACGCAACTGGCCCCAACGCAGCGGGCGCATCGGGCTGGGCTGCGATCGCCCCCTCCACCAGTGCTTCTGCTAGGGACAGCAGGATCGCCAAAAGGCTGCATAGCCAGAGACGATGGAGAAGAGAGGACATGGCGATCGCCTCCTCAGCATTCTACAAGTCAGAACTATCGCTTGGTAGCGCCGACGCGGGGTCAGGGCTGATGCTAGTTGCCCACTAGCCACTTCTGCCCGTTTAGCCGCTGCAATGTGTAGAGCACCATCAAGTCCAGCGTTACCTTGCGTTCGTCAATCATAAACGACTCTAGCAGGCTAGGGCTTGCGCCATTCCCAGCGCAGCTAAAGACCTTTTGCCCCTGGATATCTTCCTTTACAAAGCCCACCAAAAACTGGTGCTGCCCGCCTTGAAACTTGCCCTGCACCTGCCAGCAAGCGCCGAGTTCCTCCATGCCCTTGATCGGCAGCGGCAGCTTCTCAAATGTCAGATCCAGATCGTCAAACCCTGTGGCGGCCATTGCCTTTTTCAGGCTAGGCATATAGTCTTGCGTGATGAAGTCTGCAAAGGGCTTGTCTTCTAGCGCAGGTGGCTTTTCTTTCTTGGGCTTGGCCGCAGGCGCTTCGCCATCCCTAGATTGCGCTTTGGGTGCGCGGGGCGGCTTATTTTCATCGGGGGTCGCTGCGGGTGTGTCGGAGGCAGGTTGTGCCTCGGTCGGTGTCAATGCGGCTTCAGCCGGAGGATTGGTCGCTTCGTCTGGCATGGCTATCTGCAATCAGTCGTCATAAATTACTCCCATAGTACCGGGTTGTCACCGATTCAGAAACGGTTCGCCCTGCCCAACTGCCGTCAGAATTTCTGAGGCAGGCGATTAGAATTCTCAACCGTTATGCTGCTAGATCTGCCGAGAACATGCTGAGAACACGCCGAGAACATGAACCCAAAACCTAAATGGTGCGCCGGACATTGCCCAACGCACCTGTGGTTCATGACGCAATCACGCGATTGTTGCACCGTCTGGAGCCATCGAAGCAAGGCTGGGAACGAGCGATGGGCTGGGGCGATCGCCGCCTATTAAGCCATGATACGTTTTGCAACCAGAGCAACCCGGCAAACCGAGAATTCGGCGGCGGTTGGTCTATACTGCCTTATCCTCTCTGTCATTTAATATATGTTTTCTGATGCCAGGTCTTTGAACCAAGCCGCTTTGGGAACCGAACTCCGCGCTGCTGCGGGTGTGCAGCCCTCCGGGTTGCGAGCAGCGACCACCTTCGACAGCCTCCGCCCCACCCGGACGGTACGAGCCTCCAGCGAACGCAACTTTGGTACGCTAAATGCGGGCAGTAGCCGATCAGCTGCGGGGAATGTGGGTAAAAAAAGCCCGGATTTCTTCAAGTTCAAAATTACTCGCCAGCGCACGGTGTCTCTGAATGTCACCATTCAGGAACTCATCAGCCGACGCTACATTCGGGGCGCTATTTTAGACAACAAAAAACGTGCCCTCAAGGTATCCGACACGCTGCGGGCCCCGCTGGAATCTGATCGCTTTTCGATTAAGCTAAAGGCTGGCACGTATTACACCAAAATCGTGACCGACGGCAATCGCATTAACTACAGCTTCCGACTCCAGGTTCGGTAAGCTAATCGATCAGGTGATTAACGGGCGATCGCCCTCCTGGATTATGCTCGAGTGCGATCGCCCTAATCCCGACATCCCAGCGAGTATCGCGTTTCCACGCCCGTTGTAGGGTTCACCCCGTCGGCAATTTTGCACAGTTCTTTTACCTGAGCGCCATCCAAAATAGCATCGGTAAAATCAGCGCCCGTGATATTGACATCCTGGAAGGTGGAACGCAGAAGGATCGTTTCTGTTAACACTGCATCGCTCAGATCGGCACCTTTAAATTTCACCTGATCGAGCATGGCATTGCTCAAGTCTGCGCCATGCAAAATTGCATCCGTAAGAACCGACGCGCTGAACACGCCGCCGCGTACATTTGCACCCGTAAAATTTGCCTGATCGAGATTGGCGTTGGAAAACTCGGCGGAACGGAGTTCCTGTCCTGAAAAATCGTGTTTCCGCAGTTCTGCATTGCTATAGGACGGTGGCGGCGCATATTTTGCAGCCTGGGCATAGGCAGGCATACTCCAGCCCAAGATGGTGCCGATCAAGAGGGCGATCGCCATTCCCAGTCCTGCTGCGATTCGAGTGTTCCAGCGCATGGGTGCCTCCTGCAATTTCAGAACGGAGTCAGTCGCTCTTTGCGGGCAATTCTTTTCTAAAGCATTTTCAAGAGCAACTCTTTCTATCTTGACAGGTTAGGGGACAGGGCACAGCAGACCCACGACATATCTATCAATCACACGACAGACTCACACGATGGACTCACACGATGGACTCACACGACAGACTCACACGACGGACTGACAAGACAGAAAGCAATCTTTCAGAAGACGCAATATACAACTTTGCCGACCCCCTCCCCCTTTTCTGGTATGCCAAAGTCTTTCAGCCCTCCCACGGTGCGGGAGAGGAACTTCAAGCCTCTCTTGATCCCTTTCTCCCAGGTTGGGAAAAGGGGTTGGGGGATGAGGGCAGATTGAAAGTCGCACATTACGTTCAGGAACGTTTCTGTGGGGTGTTCATTGAAATCTTCTATGGCTTGGGTCTGTTGATGCTCCTGAGCAGCTTGCTACGATCGCCCTTGGAACGCGGTTCCAAATTTTGCCTGTTGTGGTTCGTCTGTGATTCGCCTGTGATTCGCCTGTGATTCGTCGTTGTGATTCTTGGATGCTGAACTATCCATGCCTGCCCGTCCTTATCAACCCCTGCTGCTCCGCATTTTGCACGGCGTGACCGGAGTTTCGGCGATCGCCGCCATCCTCACCGCCGCCTGGACGTTCGACACCTACGATGCCCGGTGGATCGACCTGCCCTTGCCGCACTGGCCAGACATTGAAGGCATCCACGGCACCTTTGGGCTATATGCACTGCTGGCGTTTCCGCTGCTGGTGCTGTATGCCTTTCGTCAGGGCGATCGCCGCCTGGCCCAGCCCGATTCGCTGGCCACGCTGACTCGCACATCTCCAGCGCAACCCGTGTGGTGGTACGCGCTGCATCGCTGCACGAATACCGCTATGCTGCTGGCGATGACGTTTGCGCTGTTTTCCGGCAAAATGATGGACTCTGGCTGGCTACCACGCGGCGAAACACACCACGCCTGGTATTTGACGCATCTGGTGTCTTGGGTGGTGCTGGTGCTTGCTCTGGGGCTGCATTTGCTGATGTCGGCTAAGGTCGGCGGGCAGCCGCTGCTGCTGTCGATGCTGGACTGGCGATTTCGAGCAAAAGATCACCCCCGATACTGGCCAGGGCACATTGCCCAGACCTGGCATCAGCGTCAGTTCAGCACGCTGCGCGGCTGGCTAGCCTGGGTCCACAGCGTCAGGCTCCTGGAAGCGCTGATTCTAGTGGCGATCGCCCTGGCCTGGATCATTCCAATCTTCAAGCACTAATCTAAGGGCGAAAAGCCTTCTTCGTTCTTCGTTCTTCGCTCTTCGTTTTTCGCTCTCCGTTTAGGAAATCTATGAAAAATCCCGGCAGGGAGGCCGGGATGGTGGGTGAGGAGCATGCATATCCAAAAGCTTAAGAGCAGGCTATGACGACAAAGTGACATCCCAAACACATCTCTGTGAAATTAGAACAGGACTTACGCACTTGCAATAAGCTTTCTGGATTTTGGACAATTTCTCGCGGGCTGCACCCGCGAGAAATTGTCCAACTGAGTAAGTCCTATAGAATTTAAGGGCTTTATTGAAAAGCGATTGCTCGCGATAGCCTGTTAACAAGCGCTTTCAAGGTCGCCCCTTAACCCCCACTCCTGAATTGCAAAACGCTTCTTCTCGACCGACTGGCTGGCTCGTCTGGCTGATTCTCACGATTGGAATTCTTTCGGTGTCCACGGCAGCGCTGTTTATTCGGCTGGCGCTGCAAGCGGCAGGCGCAGAAGGTGCGGGGTTTAGCCTGTTTTTGGCGGCGACGCGGCTGTTGATGGCGGCGCTGATTTTGCTACCGGCGTGGCGTGGGTTTCCAGCGGAGGCGCTGCGACGAGATAGCGCTGAGAAATCTACTAGCAACCCTAGCAACCCTGGCAGCACGGGCAAACCTGGTAACGCGGGCAAAACTGTACGGCGATCGCTCTTGTATTCCGCCGGAGCAGGCGTATTTCTGGCGCTGCACTTTGCCGCCTGGATTACGTCGCTGTCCTACACGTCGATTGCGGCCTCGACGACACTGGTAACCACGAATCCGGTGTGGGTAGCGCTGCTGTCGTGGATCTGGTTCAAGGAAAAACCGTCCGGATTGACCAGTCTGGGCATTGCGATCGCCCTCGCAGGCAGTCTCTTGATCGGGCTGGGGAGCAGCACAGGCAGCGCGGCGGGTAGCGATCCGCTGCTGGGCAATGGGCTGGCGCTGGTGGGGTCTTGGGCCGTGAGCTTCTATTTCTTGCTGGGGCGCGAGGCGCAGCGCAAAGGGTTGGGCATTGGGCATCACGCAGCCCTGGCCTACAGCGTGGCGGCGCTGGCGCTGCTGCCGCTGCCGCTGCTGACAGGTCAGGGATACACGGGCTACCCACCTGCGGTGTATGGCTACACGCTGCTGATGGCGCTGTTTCCCCAGGCAATCGGGCATACCAGCCTCAACTGGGCAGTCCGCTGGGTGTCGCCGACGCTGGTGACGCTGACGATTTTGGCAGAACCCGTTGGCTCCAGCATTCTGGGATTTCTAGTCTTTCAGGAAAACCCAGGGCGCTCCGTGCTGCTGGGGGCAGCGGTGATTTTGCTGGGGGTGGCGATCGCCGCTGTGGGCAATGCTCCCAAACCATCTGCCCCCTAGCGGAAAAAGCAGCTATCCCATCCCGAAGGCGGCTCGATATTCTCAGACCGCTGCTCCGGCTGACGGGCAGGCGGCTGTGGCGGGCGTGGCTGGACTG
>NZ_DVEA01000344.1:0-3540 GCF_015295965.1 Thermoleptolyngbya sp. M55_K2018_002 | reverse complement strand
CAGGAGCGATCGCACGATGCCGGGATGCCGAATCTGGAGGGTCACAGGCGGCGGCTCGTCGGCATTGCAGTGAATCCAGAGTTGCTCACGTCCCCAAAAATCCAGGCAAAGGGGAACGGATAGCTGACTGAATGCTGCTTCTAGCCAGGTGCGGAGGGCGGGCGGCAGGGCGATCGCCCACTGTGGCGCTGCGGAAGTCTGAGACCGTTGCAATTCTGAAACAACCATCGGAGTGTCCTCCAGTTGAATCTGAGGCTAGTTATTCTAGGATAGTGTTTGCGTTGGGTAGGCTGCTTTGGCAGGCTCCGGGGCGCAACACAACTGCAACACAACTGCAACACAACTTCAGAGACGGATTTCAGAGACAGGTTTCGGGAGTCTTCGAGAACTCCCGGAACTCACCTCCGGGAACTCACTTCCGGGAACGAGTAGAGAAGCGTTTTATCGATCGAGTGCATGGCAGGACATAGTAAGTGGGCGAACATTAAGCGGCAAAAGGCTCGCGTGGATGCCGTCAAGGGCAAGACGTTCGCAAAAATTTCTCGACAAATTATCATTGCCGCGCGAAATGGCGTGCCTGATCCGGCGGGTAACTTTCAGCTCCGCACGGCGATTGAAAATGCCAAGGCAGCGGGCATTCCCAATGACAATATCGAGCGGGCGATCGCCAAAGGGTCTGGCAAACTGGCGGGCGACAACCTGGAAGCCATTCGGTATGAGGGCTATGGCCCCGGCGGCATCGCCATCCTGATCGAAGCGCTGACCGACAACCGCAACCGCACCGCCGGCGACCTGCGGGCCGCCTTCAGCAAGCGCGGCGGCAACCTGGGCGAGACGGGCTGCGTCGGCTGGATGTTTGAGCAAAAGGGCGTGGTGACGGTGAAAGCACCACCGCCCGCCAGCAAAAAGGAACTGCCTGTGATTGACGAGGATGACCTGCTGGAAGCCTCTCTGGAAGGTGGCGCAGAGTCCTATGAGCTAATTTCGCTAGAAGACGACATTCCCGGTGCGGAAGTCTTCACCGATCCGACCAACCTGGAAGCCCTGACCCAAGCTCTCAAAGACCGGGGCTATCCGGTCATCCAGGCAGAGCCGCGCTGGTTCCCAAACAACAGCGTCGAAGTCAGCGACCCCGCCCAGGCTTCTGACCTCTTGCGGCTGATGGATGCGCTGGAAGACCTGGACGATGTTCAGTCCGTCACGGCTAATTTTGAAATGTCGGACGAACTGATGTCGCTCAGTATGGCGTAGGAAGGAAGAAGGAAAAACAAAGAACGAAAAAGGAAGAACGAAGAACGAAAATTTTTCTCTCTTCGTTCTTCGTTCTTCTCTCTTCTTTTTTCCCCTGCTAGCTTCCCAGCAAAAAGTACGTGGTCATCTCGCCTTTGCCCTTGACCTCGATGGGGCCTCGCTTCTCGAATTGGAACTTGTCTTGGAGGCGTTCGTAGGTGGTGGCGCTGACCTGGATGCGGCCGGGCAGCGAGAGCGACTCCATGCGGCTGGCGATGTTCACCGTGTCGCCCCAGAGGTCGTAGGTGAATTTCTTGATGCCGATGACCCCTGCGCCGACGGGGCCGGTGTTGATGCCGACGCGCATTTGCAGGGGGCCAAAGCTAGGGTGGATGTGGCTGATGTTGATCTGGGCGATCGCCTTTTGCATATCCAGCGCCATCTGGGCGATCGCCTCTGCATGGCCCGCCTGGGGCAAGGGTAGCCCGCCGACGACCATATAGGAATCGCCAATGGTTTTGATTTTCTCTAGACCATGCAGTTCTGCAAGCTGGTCGAAGGTCGAAAAAATCTGGTTCAGCAGCGCCACCAGTTCTGCGGGGGAGAGCTTGGAGGAAAGTTCTGTAAAGTTCACTAAATCGGCAAACAGGACGGTGACTTCAGTGAAGTTATCGGCGATGGTTTGGGAGCCTTGCTTGAGCTGGTCGGCGATCGCCTTGGGCAACACGTTCAGCAGCAGCCGTTCAGATTTTTCCTGCTCCGCCTGGATGAGCTTCAGGTAGGACTGTTCCTGGTCGCGCAGCCGCTTTTTCTCCAGACACGCGCCGATTCGCGCCTTCAGCAGCGTCGGGTTAAACGGCTTAAACAGGTAATCTTCGGCCCCTAGTTCGATGCAGCGCACGACGCTCTCAATGTCATCCAGCGCCGAAATCATGATCACCGGAATATGGCGCAGGTCGGGGTCTTGCTTCAACTGCTCCAGCGTTTCGTAGCCGTTTAGCTCCGGCATCATCACGTCCAAAAGTACGAGGTCAAAGGGCTGCGATCGCATCTTGTCAATGGCTTCGCGCCCATTAGTCGCCGTCACAATCGTATGCCCCTGGCGCTGGAGCCGCCGAGACAGCAAATCGCGGTTCATCTCGTTATCATCGACAACTAGCAGAACGCCTTGCTCAGGAGTCATTTCAGCGAGCCTTCCCCCAAAATCGCCTGAATTTTGCTCGTTAGCCGCGCAAAGTCTACAGGCTTCGTATCGTAATCATCACATCCCGCCTCTCGACACTTTTCCTGATCTCCCGCCATTGCGTGGGCTGTCAGGGCAATAATTGGAATTTCCTTCGTTTCCGATGCCGCCTTGAGCGTGCGCGTTGCCTCCCAGCCGTCCATCACGGGCAGGCTCATGTCCATCAAAATCAAGTCCGGCCGCTCCGCCTGCGCCATTTCGACTCCTTGCGCTCCATCTGTTGCAATCAGCACCTCCGCGCCCCGCCGCAGCAGCCGCCGCGAGAGCATATCCCGGTTCATTTCGTTGTCTTCTACCAAGAGTATCTTAGGCATTTTTCAGCTTCTCCTCCCATCATCTCTTTATCTCTCAATCCTGGCTGTCATGCGGATTGCTGGCAGGCAGCCACCAACTGACGGATTCTCACCAGCAGGTCTTCTTGGCTGTAGGCTCCTTTTTGCAGGATTTGTTCAACGTAGCCGCGCAGTCGAAACTGGTCTTCGGCCGTAATGTCTTTGGCGGTGATGATAATGACCGGGAGCGATCGCCATGCTTCGTGGCGCTGTAATTCTGCGACGAAACCAAAACCGTCCAGTTCCGGCATCATCAGATCCAGCAGGATTAGCTCTGGCTGGACGGTTTGAAGCTTTTCTAGGGCCACACGCCCGTTTTCGGCTTCGATCACCTGCCAGTGTTCTTTTTCCAAAAGCTGGCGCAGCAGGTCGCGGTTGGTGGGGTCGTCTTCCACCACCAGAATGGGACAGGCAGGGCGATCGCACGTATACTTTTTCAACGCTGAGAGCAACTGGTGGCGATCGATCGGCTTGATTAAATAGTCCGACGCACCCAGCGCATAGCCCATGTTCTTGTTGTCCAGCATCGTCAGCATAATCACGGGAATATTGGCCAGGTCTGGATTGCTCTTAAACGCCGACAGCAGCATCCAGCCATCCATTTTGGGCATCATCACGTCTAGCGTAATGGCGATGGGGCGGATGCTTTGCGCCAGGGCCAGCCCCTCTTCGGCGGTGAGGGCGCTGTGGACGGTATAGCCTTCGCGGGCAAGCTGGCGGCGGAGCAGGTCGTGA
>NZ_DVEA01000053.1:0-20466 GCF_015295965.1 Thermoleptolyngbya sp. M55_K2018_002 | reverse complement strand
AAGTCTGGCAGCGCCGCCTGCGCCGGGTGCTGCGCCGCGTGCCGATGGCGATCGCCCTCAGCACGTTGGCAGCGGGATTGGTCATCGGGGGGCGATCGCTCGGCTGGCTGCAACCTGTCGAACTCGCCACCTACGACCAAATGCTGCGCCTGCGCCCTGCCGAGCAAGAACAAGACCCGCGCCTGCTGATTGTCACGATTGACGAACAGGAGCGGCAAGACCTTGGGCAACAGTCTGGCCCCTACTGGTATTCGGTATCAAACGCGAACCTGAACCGCCTGATTGAAATCTTGGACAAGAGCGGTGCCCGGTTAATCGGCATCGACCTGTATCGTGACCTGCCGATCGAACCCGAAGCTGCGTCGCTGGCTCGGCAGTTTCGCGAAAATCCAAAGGTCATCGGCGTTTGCAAAGTGCCTGTGCGGGGCGAGGGCGGCATTGCTCCCCCAGCGGACATGGCGGCAACTCGGCTGGGGTTTTCAGATTTTGTTGAGGACAAAAAAGAGCGGAAGGTTCACCAGATCAATGCAGAAGCGCGGGCGATTGGCGAAGCAATCCCTGGGGGAATCGCCCCCCGTCCAGTTGCGAGTGCTGCCGTATCCCCATCGAGCCAGCCGCAGTCCCAGCCTGGAATGGTGCGCCGCCACCTGCTGGCCATGCGCGAAGAACTGTCGGACAAAACAGGCTGCCTACCCGACTTTGCATTCAGCACGCTGCTCGCCAGTCGGTATCTAGAAGCCGAGCAGATTCCCGTAGAAATTACGCCGGAGGTGCTGAAGCTGGGCGATCGCACCTATCCGCTCTTGCGACGGCGATCGGGCGGCTATAAAGCCCCCAATTTTGACTATCGCGGGGCGCAGGTCTTGCTTAACTACCGCACCGTGCGCCCGCTGTACGACAGTCCGTTTAGGCAGGTGAAAATCAGCGATGTGCTGAGTGAGCGCGTGCAGACGGATCTGTTTCAAGATCGCGTGGTTATCGTTGGATACATTCCGCATGATCCGCAGCAATCGACCGATATCTGGAGAACGCCCATCGCTTCCACAATGGACGGGGTACTGGTGCAGGCGCAGATGACCAGCCAGTTGCTCAGTGCCGCTTTCAACGAGCGGCCGCTGCTGTGGACGTTGCCCCACGGGCTGGAAATGCTGTGGATTGGCGGCTGGGCGGCGCTGGGCGGGCTGCTGGTGCTGCTGTTCAAAGCGCCCTGGCGGTTATTAGGGGCGATCGCCCTGGGATTGCTGCTTTTGGGGGCGATCGCTCAGGGAGTTCTAATTCTCTGGGGCGGCTGGATACCGCTGGTTCCCGCCGTTTTGACTTTTGGCCTCAGCGCCATCCTGGTCACGATCTACCGCTACCGTCTGGTGCAACTGACGCTCCTGTTTTTCGTCAATCTCATCCTGATCATGACTCGCGGTCAGCGCTTCAAATAAAGGGCTGCAACGTCCAGTCTTCCCAAGACTCCAAACCCAGTGTCAGGAAACTCCAGCCCGCTCTTTTCGTCTTGCTGCGTAAAAGAGCAGAGATTTCCTGAAGTGAATATTGTGGGAAGAATCAGAAGCCTCTAGCGAGGTTGCACATCCCCCAAACCCCTGTATTTGCGTGCCTCCCCACTAGCCCCCTTGAGTTGAGGTCACCAACATGAATGCATCTAAGTTTTGGTTAAAGTCTGCGGTGATTGCTGCTGCGGTTCTGGTTTTGTCTGCTGCTCCGGCCGTGGCGCAGCGCTATGAATCGGCGGGCGACGCACCTGGTGCAGACCGGGCAATCGGGGGCGGTGGTCATCGCTATCGGGCCCCGCTGCCGCCCGAAGCAGGCGCACCCGCTGGACGACCCTTTGGCGGAGCTAGCCGAGGTAGCGGCGACCTGCCCCTATGCCAGTCCCTAGCGGCCCTGGTTCCGTCCACTCGTGAGGTTGGGCGCAACGGCAGAGAGTACACCAGCGTTTGGGCCCTCACTGCCGCCGCCCATCCCACCTTCTGGTTCTACGTTCCCTACGCCCTGACCAGCGATGAGCCAGCGGAATTTGTGCTGTTTGACGATCAGCGCCGCATTATTTACCGAAAACAAGACATTGTTCTGAGCAATCAACCCGGCATTATCGGAATTTCCCTCCCCGAAACTGCGCCAGCCTTGGAAATCGGGCGCATGTATCGGTGGAATTTCCAGACTCGCTGCGGCGGCGAAGTTGTATTCGTAGAAGGCTGGATTCAGCGGACTGCGCTGGATGCCGAACTCACTGCCGAAATCGACCGCGCCTCGCCGCTCGACCGGGCAGCCCTGTACGCAGAAAACGGCATCTGGTACGACGCGCTGACCCTTTTGGGCAACTTGCGCCGCGAAGATCCCGACAATCTTGACGTGCTAAACGCCTGGATGGAACTGCTGGAGGTGCTGGAACTGGGAGAAGCCGAAGAGGAAATCGTCCTCACGCCGATTGCTCCAGCGGAATAAGCATCAGGGGTCGGTGCAGCGCTGCTCTCCGGCCCCTCCACCGTGCTTGAGCCAACCCAGGGGTAACGCTAGAATGTTTACATTCCTTTACACATGGGTCTCATGCAAACTGCGATCGCCCCTGCTGTGGGAGCCTATTGGGACTGGCGCGGCTATGCCATTCACTATGTCCGTGCAGGAGAGCGACGGGGCGATCGCCCGCCCTTGCTGCTGGTGCATGGCTTTGGCGCGTCTACGGATCACTGGCGCAAGAACGTAGCGGGGCTAAGCGCCGACTTTGAAGTCTGGGCGATCGATCTGCTGGGCTTTGGGCGATCGCAAAAGCCGGATATCGTCTACAGTGGCGACCTCTGGCGCGACCAGTTGCACGACTTTATTACCGAGGTAATTCGGCGACCTGCGGTGCTGGCGGGCAACTCGCTGGGCGGCTATGCGTCGCTGTGTGTGGCGGCGCAGCGCCCCCAATCCGCCGCTGGGCTGGTGCTGCTGAACTGCGCTGGAGCCTTTACCGAAACAGCGCAAACCGCTCAGCCCAATCTCCTCCAGCAGTGGTTGGGAGACACTGTGCGATCGCTCTTGTTGCAGCCGCTCCCCAGTTTTCTGCTGTTTCAATACGTCCGGCAAAAGTCCGTCATTCGCAAAACCCTGGAAAAGGTCTATCTCGACCGCAGCGCCGTCACCGACCAGTTGGTTGAGGACATCTATCGCCCCTCTTGCGATCCGGGCGCACCCGCCGTATTCGCCGCTGTGTTCAAGTCTCCTCGTGGCGAAAAAAATGATGTGCTGCTAAGCCAAATGCAGTGTCCATTGCTGATGCTGTGGGGTGAGGGCGATCCGTGGATGAATGCCCGCAGCCGGGGGGCCCGCTTCCGCCAACACTATCCCAACCTGACAGAGCATTACCTGAATGCGGGGCATTGTCCCCATGACGAAGTGCCGGAACAGGTAAACGCGCTGATCAAAGATTGGGTCTTGGGAATCGGAGAGGATGCGATGATGGAATAAGGGGTGACGTTGTCTTTACGGGTCGCTCCATCGTCTAGGCACTGCATCCTAGTTTGTGATTCGGTTTCTGTGGTTAACTTCTGATGTCTTCTTCTCGCCCTTCCCTTGAGTCTGAATTGCAGCGGCTTCGTCAGCTTCGGTTAGCGATTTTGCGGATTCACAAAGCCCTGCTGGAATCGGAGCGCGGCATTTATGAGGAATTTCACGGCCCGATTCGCTCAAATACAGAGTTTTTTAAGCTGGTAATCGAGGACGACGGCTGGTTTAGCTGGCTGCGCCCCATTTCGCAGTTTGTGGTGCAAATTGATGATGTGGTGCTGTCTAAAAAGCCCGTCTCGATGGAGCAAGTGGATGAACTGTTTAACCGGGCACGGGTGCTAATGCAGCCTTCAGAATTTGGCACAGAGCTAGAAAAGGGCTATTTTCGGGCAATTCAGCGAGATCCGGAGATCGCGCTGATGCATGCCGAAGTCTCTCGTTTGATGGCAGCGCCCGACGCTTAGCCCCATCGCTCCGAACCACAAATCCAAAGTTTTGTAAATCATTCCGGAATTTTGCGTATTTTGAGTGAGGTCGCCAGATAAAGAAAGCGTCGGCTATTGGCTTGCCAAAGCAATGCGACTATACTACAACTGTAATATTGGTAATTTTGTCGCCGCTTTTTTCTCTTCTGATAGCACACGCTTCTGCATACCAGCCCCAGTTTCTACCCCTCTGGTTCCTGAGTCCTCTCACTTTATCGTCTTCCTGCTTCGCAGCGCTTTCCAGCTTTCTCGCAGTCCTTTCGCCCGCCTTTGCAACTCCAGTATTTGCAACCCCAGATTTTGCGACCCCAGGTTTTGCGACCCCAGATTTTGCGACCCCAGTATTTGCGACCCCAGTATTTGCAACCCCTATGTTAAGCCTCGCTCTGTCCATCCTTTACGGCACGCAGATTGACCTGTTCCATGACGGACGGGCGCAATTTGTCGGGCTGTTTCTGCTTGAAGGATGGCAGCATTTCGGCGCGGCGCTGCTGGCGGGCTGCGATCTGGGGCGGCGCAAGGGCGATGGAACGGGCTTTGGGGTTCAAGGGATTGATCTCTCCTCTTGTTTCGATCGTTCGGATTGCTTGCTCGTTCGCCCCGGCGCAAAACCCAATTCCAATTTCGATGCAGCCGTTTGCGCCATCGGAATGCGATCGCCCTTGCCCACTGCGCTTCACACCGGATTTCAGTTCGGATCTTTTTCTTTTAATGCTGCCCTGGCCATCTTGGGCCGAATTGCAACACAACTCAATCTGAGCGGGAGGTGCAGGGTCATTCTGTCACCCACCTAAAGGCAAAGCGACTCGGTTTTCCTAGTCCCCCGCTCCTGACTGTCAGAAGCGGGGGTTCTTTTTTGCCGCTTGCTGCGAACCCGAACCTTCCGCACGCTAGCCGCATCTTTCTGAAGGAACAGCGTTTGTCATGCTAAAGCTTACCTATACCGATGCCGACGTTTATATAGAGGTTCTGTCTACGCCCATCGAAACGGCGATCGCCCAACGGGTGACGCTGGCCCTGCGCTGCGGCGAAACGCTGCATGTCACGCCAAACTCCGCTAGTTTTCTGCTGGCGGCCCACTTGCCCCAGTTGGCGCAACTCCAACAACTGCTAAAGCAACACTCCGGGGCGATCGCCCTAGCTATGGCCGATGCAGACTGGGTTGAAATTACACTCTACGGAAGCTGGCTGTCGTCCAGTCCCTACGCTCACGAAGGCGTTTTTCTGATTGCATTGCCCGCTGCAATCGAGTGCCTAATTCATCAACTCTGGCAGGCAAGTGTCTGTGTCCAGGGTGTCAGGGGCTGAGAGGATAGGAACGAGGAGGGTTAGGATGACTCTGGGCAGAGTCGGGTTTCACGCAAACCTGGCCCTGCCCAAAACGCCTTGCTCGGTTTTCATCGCAAACCAGATTCCCAAACCAGTCTCAATCGCTACTCCTCTGGCGGCAACTCAGGCCGGTCTTGAAGCGTATCAATCAGGGCTGATTTTGAAGCCTTGAGCTGCTTCCAGAGGGCTTTGATCTGGTCGTAGGCTTCCTCAGAGGAAATCTTGCCGCCCGTCTCTAGGCTGCAAATGATACCAATCCGCTGGGCAAATTCCTGAAGATTGGCGTTGAACGCTAGCCTTTGAGGAGAGAAATCGCCCCGATAGCGCCCAATCGGATAGAAAAATTGATCTTTTTCGTTCTCAGATGCTTCTGACAAAATGACCAATACCTCTCAACCGTGAGGACGCAGCTAGAAGCCAACTACCTAAGTGAATAAAATGACCTCGTTTGAAGTATAGCGCTTAATGGATGGTTTTTAGAACACCCGCTAGGAGAAGTCCTGTGAGTTCCAGTTCTCAGTGAGTCAGGAGGCTAAATATCAAATTCAACGCTATTGGCCTGAAAAATGACCTGCTGAATGCCGTAGGAAGGCTGAGTCAACAGCGTTTCTCGAATGGCTTCAAACAAGCAATACTGATTGGCGCTGCTGAGGCTTTGAAAGGCTCGCCCGCCACGAGGATTGTTGACTGCGAAGTTGATTTCGGCTTCTTTTGCCGCTTCGTTTACGTTGACCTCGTAGCCCGTGATACCAACATCTTGCCCTTCGTAGGACTCGACAATTTGGGTGACAGCACCCGCTACGGGTTCATCGGCTGTCACCAGCACCGATTGCGGCACGAGTTCTTGGGTGTTGGGGTCGGGCAAGTAGATGATCGCAGGCATATAGTCCTGCGTAATGGAGGTGTTGATCTCTTCAATGTCGTCAGCATCAGTAGCGTTTGGAGCTAGCTCTGGGTTGGCGATCGCCCGATTAGCAGCGCCTACCAACAGCGTCAGCGCGCTGGCGGCAATCAGAGAGAATCGTACAGGTGACCATAAATCCTGGATGCCTGTTTTGCTTTGTGGACTCCATCGACAAATAGCGTTCATCGCCTTTCCCCCTTCCGAAATATATGGAGTTTCTAAGAACAGATATCAAAACAGATAGGTTTAAGAGAATCCCAAAGAAACCTTATGAAAACAAGTGATTTTTAAATCAATTGACCAATACTTAATGCTCTTAATACTCTAAAGTTTAACGCCAAAAGTTGTCAGAATTTTTGAGCTTTAGTTTTTTTATTGAGTCTGTATTGAGCGAAACACAAAGCCTGTGATCTGACTCACAAAAGATTAGGAGTAACAAATACGCCTCAGGCAGTTTTTAAAGAGAATTCAGCCATACCTTGTGAAATATTCTGACAATCCCTTGCACACTGTATCGTAATATTTGAGACATCTTAAACTTCTGAAAAAAAGTGGAACTTTTGCGGGAGGAGCCATCTTCCGATCAATATCCGCGAGTCGGAGTGGTAATTCCAATCCTGAACGGAGCAGCAGATTTGCCTGAGCTATTGTCCTGTCTGTCTCAGCAAACCTACTCACGGGAACGCATTCAATATGTCTTGATCGACAACGGGAGTGGCGATCGCACGCCTGATTTACTCCAAACTGCCGCTATGCAGTTCCAATCGCTCGGCCTGACGCTGCGCCCGCTTACTGTTTCAGACATTCAAAGCGCCTACGCCGCCCGCAATGCGGGTATTGTGGCAGCGCTGTCGGGCGACACCCCCTGCGAGATCATTGCCTTCACCGATGTTGATTGTCGTCCGAATCCAGACTGGTTGCGGAATTTGGTGCAGCCCTTTGCGGAGCCGCAGGTCGGGCTGGTGGCGGGAGAAGTGCTGCCTCTGAAACCTGCCACTTGGCTGGAGCGGTACGCTGCCCGCCGAGAGTTTCTGTCGCAGCGACACACGCTGTCCCACGGATTTCTGCCCTACGGACAGACGGCCAACCTGGCCGTGCGGCGATCGCCCCTCGAAGCCGTTGGGCTGTTTCGCCCCTATCTAACCAGCGGCGGCGATGCAGACTTGTGCTGGCGAATTTTGCAGACAGGGCAGTGGGAACTCCGCCTGGCAGAAGGGGCGATCGCCCGCCATCGGCATCGCGCTACGCTGCCTGCGCTCTGGAAACAGTGGCAGCGCTACGGCCGTTCCGATGCTCACCTGCATGAGCTACATGGCTCAGCCCTGATGCGATCGCTGACCTGGCAAGACGCGGCAACTCGTCTGGCTCGGTGGCTCCTCAAAGAACTTCCCAGCGTCGCGCCCCATGTATTAAGAGAACAGGAGCCGTGGGATCGATTGCTCGATACCCCGCTAGATTTGTTTTGCGCGGCGGCCCGGAGTTGGGGCCAGCGACGCAGTTCGTTCCCGGAAGCGGCACGGGCGATCGCCTGGTTGCCGGATGGCACGCGGGTCAATTCACCGCACCAGTAGCAGATGTATTCTTCTGAAGGAAGAGACGAGGGAGCGAGCGATCGCCCTAAAATCTAAATCATCTGCTCAAGATAAGATGTCTTTGAGATGAGATGTCCTTGAGATGAAATTTCGACGTTTTCTTTATCCATCAAAACCAATATGGCAAACATGGCAAATGTTCAAGTGACCGTTTCCGTTGCAGACGATCACCTCGATCGCCTCCTGGAAGTTGCCGAAAACCTGCAAGAACACGGCATGAAGATTGATCAGGTGATGGATCAGGTGGGAATCGTCACGGGTTCCTGCCCCTCTGGTGACCTGCCTGCGCTTCGTCGGGTGCCTGGGGTTGAGCATGTAGAATCTGCCCAGACGTTTCATCTATCGCCGCCCCACTCTAAAATTCAGTAAAATAAAATTCAGTAAAATTCAGTCGCAAGTTCAGTCGCGCCTTGTTGCTCAGCCTTGGTGCCGAAGCATCGTCCTCCGCCGCCACAGAGAGGGCGATCGCACAGTGCGGAATAAAAAACTGAACGAACGTTGAGCAACTGGACAACAAGCTGACCCAGTTTGGATTACGCTGCTGAACTGAAAATAGGGAACCGGGAGGCTAAAGAGCCTACTGGCGAACCTCCTGGCGCAGAACCCCCAATGACGCTTCCTGAGACATCTGCGGACTTGATGCAGACGTGCTGTGGACGTGCCGTGGACTTGATTGGGAAGTAGAAAGTAGACCGTGCCTGCTGGTTTCCAACTCTGATCTGCTCATCCACGGTTTCCCGGAGCATCCGGGGCAATTTGTTGTATTAGAAAAATAATTGGATGATCCTGTTTTTCCCGGATGCCCGCGTTTTTGATAAAGAGACTGTGAGGAATTGATTGCAAACGTGGAGACGTTGAATGGGGGTTTGTCCTGCGTGTTTTTGCGGCGATCGCTCCATTTTTTTCGACTATTTTTGATGTTT
The DNA here is from genome assembly GCF_015295965.1 of Thermoleptolyngbya sp. M55_K2018_002. Classification (NCBI taxonomy): domain Bacteria; kingdom Bacillati; phylum Cyanobacteriota; class Cyanophyceae; order Oculatellales; family Oculatellaceae; genus Thermoleptolyngbya; species Thermoleptolyngbya sp. M55_K2018_002. Next base: position 11,735 of record NZ_DVEA01000053.1, on the reverse strand, counting down.
CATCCTCATTTTCAACCTGGTAGTTGATAAAGAAATTGTTAGCACGAGCCTAGTGCAAGTCTCATTTCTGTCAATGTTTGTTGAAATTAAAGTTAGGGAACTCTAGGTGTATTGAAAGACTTTTGCATCCTTAAAAGAGACGGCTAACCAGAGGATATGTTAAGGAAGAGGGTCGCGATGCCTAGCCCAGATCAGGATTTGTTCTCCCAGAATGGAGAGCCAGCGCATAGTGTCGAAAAAAGTATTGAAGAGCAGCGCCTTAAGACCCTGAACGACCTTGGGTTAATGGATGCTGAGAGTGTGCCGATTTTTGAAGAAGCGACTCAAACGGCCGCCCATCTTTTGGATGCTCGAATTTGTGTGCTTGGGCTGATGGATCAACAGCGCCAGTGGTTCAAATCCGCGGTTGGGCTATCGCGGATTGGACTGATGAACGAACTGGCGACAACCCGCCAACTTCCTCGTGCCGACGCGCTATGTCGTCATGTCGTTGAGAGCCGCCAGGTCCTTGTGCTGAACGATGCTTCGGCGCATCCCGATTTTGCAGACAGCCTGCTCGTGCGGCATTACGGCATTCGCGCCTACCTCAGCGCTCCCCTGATCGCGTCCAATGGTCAATGCGTCGGCACGCTAGCTGTCTTGAGCTTGCAGCCGCGTGATTTTTCGACTCGCGAGGTGGAACTGCTGGAGCTAGTCGCCCGGTGGAGTATGAGCGAATACGAGCGCAATCACCTGCTGCGGCGATCGCCCCAGCCCATGATGAAATCTCCCAAGGGGGCGATCGCTGCGTCGCCCACCACCTCGATCAAGGCAGATCTGATCGCCCAAATGGCTCAGGAACTCCGCACCCCCCTCACGTCAATCCTGGGCATGGCCAGCGTCCTCAACCGTGAAATCTACGGCCCGCTGACAGAAAAGCAGAAAGAATATCTGGCAATTGTCCACAACAGCGGTCAAACCTTGCTCTCGCTGATTAATGAAATTCTAGAACTGGGCGCACTCAACGACACAAACTGCGTCCTAAACCTTGCGCCAATCGACATAGAAATGCTGTGTCAACAGGCGTTTAGCACCCTCCAGCAGGTCGCGCAACGGCGAGAACAGCGCATTCGGCTGACGGTCGAACCGGGCAACCGCATTTGGATGCTCGACAAAGAAAAAATGCGTCAGATGCTCTATCACCTAGTGTTCAGCGTGATTCAATCCGCCAGCACTGAGAGCATTATTCGGGTTCACATTTCTCGTAAGCAGTCTGCTCTGACCATCACTGTGTGGACTTCGCATCCCTGGCTTGGCGAAGGTCTCCCGGCTGCTGACCTCTATACAGGGCAAATGCTGACACCCGCCGAGTTGTCTCAAGCCCATGCGTCGTCCTACGGCTGGTCCGCAGGCGACTCCCAAAAGTCTGCGCTTTCTCAAAGCGACACTGCTGACGGCTCGGCCCCGCAGAACATGCTCCGCCAGAGCCTAGGGCTAATGCTCAGCCGCCAGCTTGCAGAACTACACGGAGGCACGATCAACATCCAGGGTTCGGCTGAAACGGGCTATCGATATGTGGTTAGCGTTCCGCAGTCTGCTGAGCTAGGTGAACTGGAGTAGCCAGCGGGCCGGACATCTCTACGGGCTGGGCGATGGTCAGAATCAGGGGCGATCGCCCGAACTCTCTAGCCCTTTTCTGGAGCAGAAACGCAGATCCATGCACCCGTAGGCCTCTGATTAGGGTTGATAATTCTGGCCATTTGGTTATGATTTTATGTAGCAGTTTGCGATTCCGCTTTTGTTGTTCTGGCTCTGTGACCGAGTGGACAAGCACAGTCTGAGTTTTGGGTTTCTGAACTTGAGGCTGTTGGATTTGCACTCTCTGGCTTCGGTGCCCTTGTCAACTTCCACTTGGATGAGTCATAGTAAATATACGTTGTAGCCGACGTAACAAACAGTCTGGAATTCTTTCGAGCAAGACTACGATCTAGGTCTGCATCAAGGAGCAGTCTGAGTCAATGGATTATATCGATAAGGTTTTGGAAAAGCTTAAAGAGTGGGCACGCAAGCTAGTGGAAGCGCTGCTGGGCCCAGACGTTCAGCCGGAGCCAGAGCCTATTCCCATCCCAGTGGATGACCGCAGCCGTCGCCGCTAAGTTGCTTCCGAGCAGGTGTTTCGACCCTGAAGATCTGTTGACGTTGGCAATGGTCTTTGGGTCGAGTGCAAGCAACGCGAGTAGATAGGTTTGTACTGGACATCTGTTTAGCCTGACGCTTCTGGCAGTTGCGCTGTTTAGGTTCGATTGCTCTGGCGGGATTTGTGCGTAACTGCGTTTGATTTGTTGTTCTAGCAATTTTTTGTGTCCAATCTGAGCATCCTGGTCTTGCATGGCCCAAATCTGAATCTGCTGGGGCACAGAGAGCCGGGGATTTACGGACGGGAGACTCTCGACAGCATTAATCAGTCATTGCAGGATGCAGCAGTTCAGCTTGGTGTTCAGCTAGAGTCGTTTCAGTCTAACCATGAAGGCGCTTTGGTCGATGCGATTCACGGGGCGATGGGCGTTCAGGATGGACTACTGATTAATCCCGGAGCGTATACCCACACCAGCATTGCAATTCGAGACGCGATCGCCGCTGTAGCGCTGCCCACGGTCGAGGTTCATCTAAGCAACGTCTATCGGCGGGAGTCCTTTCGGCATCATTCCTACATTGCACCCGTTGCAGTTGGACAGATCAGTGGGTTTGGCGCGTTTAGCTATGTTCTTGGACTTCGCGCCCTAGTTCACCATCTCACCCACGTTTTTCTGGAGTAGCCTAGCTAGAGTAGCTTAGCTAAAGTAGTATTCACCCTGATATTTGCGACTTCAGGATAGATTCCGAGAGTTTTCTGTAATTTTGAGCCAGTTTCGCAGTTTTATTCGCGCTACTTGCAGAAATTCACCGTTTGCAGCAATCTGGCTTTCGGCTGCACTTGGGTAAGCCAGATTTGGCTTATGGCTCCGATTCCAGCGGCGCAAGCAGTTCATCTTTCCAGACTTCGATCTGAAGGCGCAGGCGAGCGGCTCCACCGGGCGTGGCCGTATTGGGCAGCAATAGCCGCTCAATTGCTCGCTGATAGTCTGCCAGGGCAGCGTTCCAATCGCCCCAGAGGTGATGTGTGCGACCCCGCTCGGCGTAGATGTGGGCTTCCAGACGACCTAGCCGCAGCGCAAAGTCAAAGCATTCTAGAGCGCGATCGTGCATTTCTAGCTCACGCAGCGTAATCCCCTGATTGAGCCAGGCGCGGACGTTGGTTGGGTTCAGATTAAGGGCTGCGTCGTAGTCCAGGATGGCTTCTAGAAACTTGCCCTGAGTGGCGTAGTAGTTGGCGCGATTGTTATACACGCTGTCGAGAGTGGAATCGAGCGCGAGCGCTTGGTTATAGTCGGCGATCGCCCGCTCCATGTCCCCGCTTTGGAAGTAGACCAGGCCGCGATTGTTATAGTCACGGGCGCTGCTGGGGTTTTGCTCCAGAATCATGGTGAACAGGGCGATCGCCTCTTGATGATCGCCGCGCTGGGCTGCTTGGAGGGCTTCTTGGCGGAGCGCTGTTTCCAACTCGGTGTGGCTGAGGGGAGCCGCAGCACGAGGGGCGATCGCCGTGTCTACTCGTCGCGCTCTTGGCTGCCAGCGCTTCTGCACTCTAAGGGCTGGCCGGGCAGTCGTGCTAAGACCATTGCGCGACCGATCTGCATTGTTCGCTTTTTCTTGCCGACCTGTAGAAGAGCGCATGTTCATGACATCCTCGTGGTGTATTTCAGTGAGTGCCAGGGTGTATATGCCTTTAGAACCCGCGTTATCCGCCTTTCCACCTGTTAATGTCTCTCAAAGCCCAAAGTAGTGTCAGGTTGAAAGTACGGAAAATTCTCTTTCACCTGAAATAGCAGCGCACCCTTGGCAACTGACGATGCGGAGTCCACGAAAGTTCCGCCGAGTCAGACATTCAGCATTTGGTTATCTACGAAGAAACTACACAGAACCTCCGTATAATTCCTGAAACTCTCTGCAAGGATTCGTGAACTTTTGGTGACATAGGCGTTACATCCTAATTGATTCTCGACAGGATTTACGCAGTTGGACGATTTCTCACGGGCGCAGCCCGCGAGAAATCGTCCAAAACCCAAAGAGCTTATCGCAAGTGCGTAAGTCCTGCTCGATTTGGGATTTTGGGGTTTTGGATTGCTAATCAGGCGTTTGTGGGGCTGCCAGGAATGTCATTCGTAGCGTCATCTAGAGAAGTGATGTCAGACGCTATCAGACCAGAAAACCGTCGGTTCAGCAGATCTACAACCCGTCGATTGTTCCACTCCTTTTCCTGCTGATAAAACAAACCCATAAAAAAAACTCCCTGGAGCTTCTTGCGTTGCAAATCTCCAGGAAGCGGACTGTCAAACCCGTGGAACTAGGCGCTAAAACCTAGCGAGGCGGATTCAGGAAACGGCTGGCAAATTTTAGCGTTTCGCCGAGGTCGGTCGATTTTTCGTCGCCACCGAGGAAAGCAGCCAGCAGGGGGTTGCCGCCACGGGTGCCAGGTTTGGGTGCGCCCAGGTTCAGCATCCCCATCGCAGCCGTAATCAGCCCTGGCAGCATTCCCTGGACAAGGGTGGGGCTGAGGCCAGTTGCAGAGGAAATAGTCTGGACGGCCTGTTGCTGTAGCCCAGCAGGAATCAGGGATTGCAGCGCTGCACCGCTAGCGGAACCACCCGCGAGTTGACCGATCATGCTTTCCAAGCCCCCCATCCCTGCGGTGGTTTGCTGCTGCTTCAACGCAGTACGAGCTAGGTTGCCCACCACAGAGAAGGCACTCTGGGTCGTCGCAGGACTGAGACCCTGGCTCCCTGCAAGCTGAGAGACGGTATTGACAATGGAACCCAGCGAACTAACGCTGGCTTGCTGGTTGGGGTTGTTGATCGCGCTTAAAACGTCAAAGATAAGACTCATCTTTTTGCCTCGGTGTAAAACAAATTCAGCGGGGTTGCTGAATGGGGTGCTGAATAGCAGAATGCATCAAACTATTCTGCTGATGCATGTAAACTCTGTTCATATCCGGCACTTGGCTGCGCCGATTGATTCAGGTAAATTTTGCCACGAGGGATCGGGATTTTGGGTGTTGTGCAACACTTCGATTACCATAAAACAGGCTCTACAGCTTTTATTCAGACTGTAGAGCCTAATTCGATTGCAAGAGCCGACCTGTTCGAGGAGGAGTTTGCCTGCTGAGAGACGTGCAGCGATATCGCGCGACAATGCACGTCCTCGGAGAGCTTTTACGCAAAGGGAGTATCGTTTGGCATCCAGGATAGCCAGGTTGCTACAGCCCAACGAGCTTGGCGCTGAGCGTCCAGAGGCGATCGCCCAGAGCATCGTTCGTGGCCTTTTCCGACAGCTCTTGAACAAAGGACTCGCGCCCCTGCTTTTGACGGTTGCCCCAGCTCCAGTGAACTCCGGATTGCTTGAACGCCGGATCAGCGACGACCTGCGCCACGCGCTCGCCCGCCAGTTCTTGCGAGACATAGCCGCCTGTGATGTTCTTTTGGAACCAGGGGAAGACTTTTTGGAAAATTGGGTAGCTATTGCGGAACAGCGGCGTGTCGGCGACGCAGCCAGGATAGAGCGAACTGAAGGTAATGCCCGTGGTGTCGTGATAGCGGCGATGCAGCTCGCGCACGGTAATCATGTTGCAGAGCTTGCTGTCTTTGTAGGCTTTGCCAGCCTTAAACTTTTTGCCGTCGATCATAGAAATCGGCGCTTTGAAGCCGGCCTCTAGCCCTTCCAGGTTGCCCAGGTCGGCGGGCGCGGGAATGGGGATCTTGCCACCCAGTTCCTTGGAGTTGGCAGTGACGGTTCCCAAAATGACCAAGCGCTTGTCCGCGGCGGGGGAATCCTTGAGGTCGCCCAATAGCAGATTACACAGCAGGAAGTGCCCAAAATGGTTGGTGGCGACGCTGAGTTCATACCCCTCTGGGCTACGGAGCGGCTCTTTGAGTAGGGGCATATAAACAGCGGCGTTGCAGACTAGCGCATCGAGCGATCGCCCGGTGGCGTGAAAGTCATCCACAAACTTGCGAACGCTGTCGAGCGATCCCAGATCAATGTGCAGTAGCGTGTAGTGATCTTTGGGAATGCCGACGGACTGTGCAGCGGCTTCGGCTTTGGCTAGATCTCGACAGGCCATGACCACATGCCATCCACGCTGGGCCAGGGCTTTGGTAGCGTATAGCCCCACTCCCGAAGAGGCTCCGGTTATGATTACGGTCGGTTGCTGAGAGTTTTGCATTTTATTAACAACTTACGGTGCGCTGTGATGTGTCTCCATGATTCATGATGATTGCACACCGTTGAGCCACGAAATGTTGAGTTATTACGCGAAATGTTGAGTTATTCAAAGCCTAAACAGAAGGCGAGAACTGGGGGCGATCGCCCTGCGCTCCCGGCCCTATTCTCCAAACCGATACCCCTTCCCATACACCGTATGAATCAGCGTGCTTTCGCCCTTGCCTTCGATCTTGCGGCGGAGCAGGCGAATTTGCGCCGCTAGTACGTTGCTGCTGATTTTCTCGGCATCGCTCCACACCTGCTCATGGATTTGGGCATGGGTCAGCAGTTGATTAGGATGCCGCATGAGGTAGTCCAGCAGTTGGCTTTCTTTTTCCGATAGCTTGATGGTGCGCCCCCGACGATAGGCTACCTGATTGTCCAAATCTAGCTCCAGATCCCCAACGGCGAGGCGAGCGGCAGATCGGACTGGCACGCTGGGTTCCAGGCTAGGGGGCCGCCGCAGCAGCGCCCGCACCCGCGCCAGCAACTCTCGTAGCTCAAACGGCTTGACCAGATAGTCGTCTGCGCCTGCATCCAGCCCAGCAACGCGGTCATCGATCGTGTCTTTGGCCGTGAGAAATAGGACGGGCGTGGTGTCGCCCTTGGCGCGGAGCGACTGACAGATTTCTAGCCCGCTCTGGTGGGGCAGCATCCAGTCCAAAATCAGCAGGTCGTAGCTGCCCTGCGTTGCCAGGGTTCCCCCCTCTGCCCCATCGTGCGCCACATCGACCGCATAGCCTTCGCGCTTGAGGACGTGGGTCAGCGGCTCGGTGAGTTCGATTTCGTCATCTACCAAGAGAATTTGCATGGAAGTATTCTATGTCAGGGACTAGGGGCTAGCGGAAGCGATCGCGCTCCAGGTCAAAAATCGCCTTCTCCCAGCACCAGGCAGTTGGACGGTCGGGATAGCGCTGCTGGACAGATTCCACCAGGCGATGGGCAGCGGCGCGATCGCCATTCAGCAGTCGCACCAGTCGCTTTTCTAGAACAGGCTTGACACCCCCGGCGGGTTTTCCAGGCAACGAGCGGGGCCGCCTCCCCGTCGCCAGCCAGCGCACCAGTTGGGCGATCGCCCATCCCGCCAGCCCAAACAACGCCAGGTAAATAATTGGTTCCAGCATTTCTCAAGTTGCGATATTAAAGCTATGACAGAGACAGCGCCAGATTTGCTGCCGATCGGTCGTGGCACGCCTTCACACCATGCTTACAGAACGTTACATCCAGGTTAACAATTCTGCTGAACTGGCTTCCCTGGCGACTCAGGGCGGTTTTCCGCCATTGGAGGCGCGGATGTTCGAGCTACATCAGCCGGATGCCCACTGGGTTTTGCTGCGGGGCGAGGCGATTGCGGGCTATTGCTCGCTGTGGTGGCGATCGGTGCCAGAGTATCCGGGCGAACGGCTGGGCTTAATTGGGCATTACGCCGTAGCGGATGGGTTTGCCGCAGCCAGCTTGCTGGGCCACGCCGCAGGGGAACTGGCAGCCCAGGGCTGCACCTTGGCGATCGCCCCCATCGACGGCAACACCTGGCGGCGCTATCGGCTGCTGAGCGATCGCGGCACAGAGCCGCTGTTTTTCCTAGAGCCAGACAATCCTGATGAATGGTGCGGGCAGTTTGAGGCGGCGGGCTTTGGGGCGATCGCACACTATTCCTCAGCGCTGGCGACGGACTTAACCCAGGTCGATCTGCGACTGACAGCCGTGCAGCAGCGGTTGGATGCGGCGGGCGTGAAGATTCGTCCGCTAGCACTCGACCAGTTCGACGCAGAGCTAGAGCGAATTCATGCCCTATCGCTGGTGGCGTTTCAGCACAACTTTCTCTACAGCCCGATTTCCCAGGCAGAATTTCTGACGCAGTATCGCCAGGTGCGTCCCTACGTGCAGCCGGAACTGGTGCTGCTGGCAGAGCAGGAGTCGCAACTAGTGGGTTTTTTGTTTGCCGTGCCCGATTTGCTCCAGGCGCAGCGCGGCGAAACGGTGGATACGGTGATTCTCAAAACCGTAGCAGTGCTACCCGGTCGCCGTTATGCAGGATTGGGCAACGTGCTGGTGGCGCGAGTGCAGGCGATCGCCCATGATCTCGGCTATCGTCGTGCCATTCACGCCCTCATGCATGATGACAACAATTCTCGCAATCTGAGCAGCCGTTATGCCTATTCCATCCGGCGTTACACGCTCTATGCCCGCAAGCTCTAAAGTTGGCTTACGAATTCATTTACGTTCAATTCAAATATCACCTTCTCCCTCGAACAGCGTCTTAAGCGGCATCGCGTCCACATTCTGTTCTTCTTTTAGGTAGCGGGACAATACATCTGTCTGCCCATGAGTCACGTAAATGGTTTTTGCCTTAGTTTGACGCACTGTATTCACAAGTCCATTCCAATCAGCATGATCTGAAAGGATGAATCCACGTTCATAGCCGCGTCTGCGTCGTGCGCCGCGCACCGCCATCCAGCCAGACGCAAAGGCAGTCTGCGGATGCTGAAACCGCTTCATCCAGCTTGAGCGATGGCCCGACGGCGGCGACAGCACCAAGTCACCCTGAAACTTGTAGCTGCGGGGCATCTCGGAGGTGGGAATCGTTTGCACCATCGGAATTCCGAGGCTGCGATAAATCTCCGTCAGTGCGTGAATGGCACCGTGTACATAGACAGGGCGATCGCAGAAATTTCGCAGTTCACTTAGGATTCGCTGTGCTTTGCCAAAGGCATAGCAAAACAGCAGCGAGGGACGTTCCAAGTCGCCTTGCCACCAGTTGTAAATTTGCCTGCACACCTCTGTTCCGCTCTGCCAGTTGTAAATCGGCAAACCAAAGGTTGCTTCGGTAATAAAGCGATCGCACTCCACCACTTCAAACGGCGCACAGGTCGGGTCTGCATCTCGCTTATAGTCGCCCGAAACGACCCACACTTCACCCTGATGTTCCACCCGGATCTGCGCCGAACCCAGCACATGCCCCGCTGCATGAAATGACACCCAGGTTTCCCCCAGTTTTAGCGGCTCACCGTAGGCCACGCCCTGAAGCTGAATGCTCTCGCCCAGCCGCTTTTTCAACACGCCTGCTGAAACGTCCGTTGCAATGTATCGGGCTGACCCCGATCGCGCATGATCGGAATGGGCGTGGGTAATCAGCGCCGTGTCTACTGGTCGCCACGGGTCGATAAAAAAGTCGCCCGCTTCGCAATAAAGTCCTTCAGGGCGAACGGTAATCAGCGTCATAAGCAGGGAGGCTCGGCAGGAATGAAAACAGAAACGAAAAAGAGGCGCACAACTGCACGCCTCTACACCATAGCGAACGGGAAAAGTTTGTTGAACCCAGACTTGAGCCGAGATATGAAACCCTAGATGTGAATGCCGCACTCGGTTTTGCCTGTGCCGCGCCAGCGACCAGCCCGCTCGTCTTCGCCTTCGCCGACGGGGGTGGTGATTGGCTCGTCGCCAATGCTGGGATACCCCTGGTCGTGCAGTGGGTTGTAAATCATGCTGTGTTCCGCGACGTAGGCCCAGCTATCTTTGCGCGTCCACGACGCTAGGGGGTTGATCTTGAGGCGGCCCTGCTTATCCAGTTCAAACACGGGCATATCGGCGCGGGTGGTGGCCTGGTCGCGGCGGCGGCCGGTGATCCAGGCGACGGTGTTGAGTTCGCTTAGTCCGCGCTGGAGCGGCTCGATTTTGGTCAGATCATGAAACTTGAGGATGTCGCTATCCCACAGCGCCTCGCCATACTTTGCGGCAAAGGCTTCGCGGGTGTCTACGTCCTGAATTTTGTAGACCTGGAGGTTGAGGGCGTACAAATCTTTGGCTTTGGCAACCAGTTCCAGCGTTTGAGGAAAGTGGTGAAGCGTGTCCAAAAACAGCACAGGAACGGGCTGAGCAGGCTTGATTTGCTTGTAGAGAATATCCGTTAGCACCAGGTCATCTACGTTAAAGGCGCTGGTTTGTACGAGGCCAGTGGGGATGTTTTCCACGCTCCAGGCGAGGATGTCTTTGGGATGGGCGGTGTCAAACTGCTGATTGAGCGCGCCTAGGTCGAACGGCTGCGTCTGCGCCGGAGCGTCTACGGATTGAGTCATAATGCGTGTTTAAGGGTTGAGGTTGCCAGTTGGGAAAATCTCAATGAGTATATTTTACGATAAAAGGCGCATAAGCCGATGGGGAAATGGGGATTGAGAAGAATCAGGGGTTTACGATGAAGCTCATTCTCTACAGCAAGCCCGGATGCCACTTGTGTGAGGGGCTTCAAGAAAAGCTGACGCAGGTGCAAAGCGTTTCTATCGATCTGGAAATTCGCGACATCACCACTCGCGACGACTGGTTTCAGGCCTATCAGTATGAGATTCCGGTACTGATCTGGCAGCGCGATCGCCCTGATTCCCCGCCCGACCTGATTCCGCTGCCCCGCCTCTCGCCCCGGGCCGGTGTGGCGCAACTGGAGGCACTGCTGCAAAAGGCGCTGGCCGCAGCGTAACGGTCGCCTCATGCCGCAGTGAGAATCAGCAATAGCCCAACTGCCACCATCACACCACCGGCGATCGCATTCAGCCGAGTGCTTAACCCCCCGCCCAGGAGGAACCGGGTTCGGTCTGCCAGCAGCGCGTAGATGACCTTTACACCCCCGACAGCGGCGATCGCCACCAGCATAATCACGCCTGCATCGACATAGGACACCTGAGACATATCCAGAAACGCAGGGAAAAAGCCGAGGTAAAACAGTGTTGCCTTTTGATCGGCCAGGGTAATCAGCAGCCCGGTTAGAAAACTGGAGACTCTTGATGAGTGAGAGATGGACTGCGCTTCCACAGGTTGCTCTCTGGCGCGAAATAGCCAAAGGCCCAGCCAGATTAGATAGGCTCCGCCCAGGTATTTGATCAGAAACACCAGGCTGCCCAAGGCGCTGGATAGAAATGAGAGTCCCCAAAGGGCGATCGCAATAAACAGGAGATCACCCACCACGATGCCCGCCGCCGTCAACACGCCATGCAGAAACCCAAGGCTGGCCGCCCGCGTGGAGACTGTGAGGACGCTGACGCTGGGAATGGCTGCCAGAACCACCATTGCTGAAAATAGGGCAACGATGTTGCTCAGGGTCAGATTGCTTTGTGTCCATGTTTGTGCCAATGTCGGAAACATCTCGGAAGCATCCAAGTGTTAATTAAGCGTCAATCAAGCGTCAATTCTCGATTTTGGATTTGCGATTTTGGATTTCCGGTTTTGGATTGCCCGTCAAGTCTTCGCAGGGCTTCCAGCACGTTTATTCCACGCTTATCCATTGTGCCAATTGGGAGAATTCGGGAAATGGAACGGGTGTATCCCACTTTTGTAGCCCTCACCCTAAATTCCTCTCCCACGTCGGGAAAGGGACTTCCAATCTGGCTCCCCTTCTCCCTTTTTGGGAG
>NZ_DVEA01000200.1:0-20471 GCF_015295965.1 Thermoleptolyngbya sp. M55_K2018_002 | reverse complement strand
GCCCGCGAGAAATCGTCCAAAACCCAAAGAGCTTATCGCAAGTGCGTAAGTCCTGAACGGTTTGGCTTAAGGGGTCGTATGCTTTAGCAGCGTGCCCGTTCTCTGAACAAACCGTGCAAAAAACCTGCGAGCAACCATCCTGCTGGCTAAATCTTCTGACTGAATACTAAAAAGTAGAGAATCGTCCAAGATTTGGGAATGCTATGCCCAGCAACGCGCTGTGTCCGTAAATATTCGTCCAGAGATTCACCGAAGGTTCATGGGTCAAAGCTAAAAGTTTTCGTAACTATCCTTTGATTTCCAACTCTGGAAACCCATAATCGAGGTTGGGGCTGTGTGACTGGGATTATGAACCTGGAATTGCATGACTGGAAGTGTATGACTGGAAGTGTATGACTAGGCTGGGGCTAAGGATGCGTAGCTAGACACCAAACGCCTGATAGTTAACCATGGCGCATCAGGGTTTTCCGCTGTTGATGGATGGATTTGCATGGGACACGTATTGCAGATTGGGAATCGGTCGGTCACATCGGAAGAATTGCCATCGCTGCTGGCAGGCTATCAAATGCTGCCGCAGTTGGTGCAGGAAGTGTTGATTGATGAGGCGATCGCCCCCATCACCTGCGCCGAAGAAGAACTCATCGGGGCCCGCGAACAGTTCTACGCCCAGCACCAGATCGTAGACGAAGCCACCCGTCAGCAATGGCTAAACCGGCACGGCATGACCCTGGCTCAGCTCGATGCCCTGGCCACGCGATCGCTCCGCATCGAGAAGTTCAAAGAAGCCACCTGGGGAGCCAAGCTCGAATCCTACTTCCTGGAGCGCAAGAGCAAGCTAGATAAAGTCATCTACTCGCTCATCCGCACCCAGGACATGGGCATCGCTCAAGAAATCTACTTCCGCGTTATGGAAGGCGAACAGAGCTTCGCCGAACTCGCCCGCACCTATTCTCAGGGGCCCGAATCCCAGACCGACGGGCTGATTGGCCCGGTGGAGCTAAGTGTGCCCCATCCCCAACTGGCTCATATGCTCTCCATTAGCCAGCCAGGGCAGCTCTGGCCGCCCCACCGCATCGGCGAGTGGATTGTGATCATTCGTCTGGAAAAATTCATCCCTGCCCAGATGGACGAGCAAATGCGCCGTCGCCTGCTCAACGAGTCGTTTAGCCAGTGGCTCCAGCAGCAGTTGGATGAGGTGTCGCTGAGTCCTCTGGCGGATGCGCTACCGGCGGATGCGCTTGCTGCTGAATCCCTGCCCACCGCCGAACCCAGCGAGCCTCCTGCGGCAGACGCATCCTCCCAGCCGCCAGCCTCCTCGTCTCCTGGCACACCCGCAGAGCCACCTGCCAAGCCCGGAGCGCCCAAGCCGCCCTCTGGTGCAGCAGGTGGACAAGGCAACGGCGGACATCCCCCCGCTGCCCAACCCCAGCTCGTGCCGACCTCGATTTTGCTGAGTGTGCCCGATCCGAAAGCCGTAAAGCCGACCACGTTATCGTCTTCCCCGCCTGCTGCCCCCACCGTTGCCCCCATTGTTGAATCATGACGTTTACCCAAAACCTTCCCAAAGACACGGTTCAAGAATTTCTGGCAACGGTCTTTCCGTTTACCCAGCTTTCTAGCGCGGCTCTGGCTCGCCTGCTCGAACAGGTTCAGCCCTTCCGCTACAAGATGGGGCAGGCAATTTTGGTGCGCGAAAAAATGCCCGCCCAGGTGACGATTTTGTACGAAGGGCAGGCGCGATCGCTCGGCTATGACCCCCGCACCGACAAGCCCACCACGCTGGGGCTGCTGCAACCGGGCGCAGTGCTAGGGGCCGTGAGTCTAATGCGGGGCGTGGCCTGCGAAACGGCGATCGCCTCCGAGGAATCTATCTGCCTGACGCTGCCAGCCCGCGTCTTCCTAGATCTGCTGGAAAAAGAGCCAGCCGTCGCCAGCGCTCTGTCTGCCCAGGCTGAGCCGATTGAGGTGTTTGATCTGCTGGGGGAAGAACTGTCGCGCCAGGCCGACGGCACGCTGGATCTGAAGGCGTTGACCCACGCAGGGCTATCTCAGGCAGAGGTGCGCCGCATTCCACCAGGAACCTTTGCCACGCACTCGCTCCAGCGCGATCGCCTGTGGCTGGTCAGCAGCGGCGAAATTACGGGCTACCCTGTTGGCAGTCGGCTCAATCTGGGGCTACTCGACGAAATCGAGGTGACGGGCGAGAAACCCGCGCGGCTGGTCAGCTTTCCGCTATCTCTGTTCCGCCGTTCTGCCCCAGAAGACCCGCAAGACACCAATCAGGCAGACGCAACCCTTGGAGCGCTCGATATTCCCTACGCGCCCGAACGCCCAGAGGAACTGGAACCCGTCATCATCGACAGCAAGGGCAAAGCAAAGGAATACCCCATCGTGCGCGGGCGGGGGCAGCTAGAAGCGACGATGGCCTGCTTCCAGATGCTTTGTCAGCATTTGAACTTACCGTTCCGACGAGATGTGGTGCGCCGCATTTTGGTAAACCAGATGGAGCGCACGGGCGGGCTGCCGCTGGATCTGTGTGGGGCGATCGCCGAATTTATGGGCCTCAGCGCCCAGTTAGTCACCGTGCCGGCCCAATCCGTCGGTCGCCTGGAAGCCCCCGCAATGGTGCGCTGGCAAGATCGCCCCGTGCTGCTCTACAGCGTCAGCGAACGGGAAATGGTGATCGCCGACCCAGAACTGGGGCTGCTGCGCCGCAAGCCGTCGGAATTTGCCGCCACCTGGGGCGAACAGGGCGACGTGCTGCTGCTACGGGCCACCAAGCAAACGCCGCAAAAGCGCTTTAACCTCAGTTGGTTTTTGCCCTCGGTGACGAAATATCGCGGCGTGCTGCTGCTGGTGTTTCTCGCTTCCTTCTTTGTGCAGCTTTTTGCCCTGGCCAACCCGCTGATGATCCAGGTGATCATCGACAAGGTGATCGTGCAAAACAGTCCCGACACGCTGCAAGTGCTGGGCATTTTGCTGCTGCTGCTGGCATTCTTTGAGGCGCTGCTGGGGGCGCTGCGAACCTACCTGTTCGTAGACACCACCAACCGCATCGACATGACGCTGGGGTCGCAAATTATTGATCACCTGCTGCGGCTGCCGCTGCGGTATTTCGAGAAGCGTCCTGTGGGCGAACTCTCCACCCGCATTGGCGAACTGGAAAATATCCGCTCTTTTATGACGGGCACGGCGCTGACGGTGGTGCTGGATGCCTTCTTCTCCGTTGTCTACATCGTCGTCATGCTGTTCTATAGCCCGCTGCTGACGCTGGTGGCGCTGGCGACGATTCCTTTCTTCATTGCGCTGGCGGTGATCTTTTCGCCGATTATCCGCAACCAATTGCGGGTCAAGGCGGAACGCAATGCCGAAACCCAGTCCTACCTGGTGGAAGTGCTGGGCGGCATCCAGACCGTGAAAGCGCAGAACATGGAACTGCGATCGCGCTGGCAGTGGCAACAGCGCTACGCCCGCTACGTCAGCGCCGGATTCAATACGGTGCAAACTTCCACCTTTGCAGGCTCCCTCAGCAACTTCCTGAATCAGCTTTCGGGCTTGCTGGTTCTCTGGGTGGGCGCGTATCTGGTGCTAAAGCAGGAGCTTAGCCTGGGGCAACTGATCGCCTTCCGCATCATCGCAGGCTATGTGACGAGTCCCCTCTTGCGCCTAGCCCAACTCTGGCAAAACTTCCAGGAAGTAGGCCTGTCGATTGAGCGCCTCAGCGACATCGTGGACTCCGCCCCTGAAGCCGACGAGCTAGAAATGCTGGGAGTATGGCCAAAGATAATACAACTATTCCCATGCCGCCGATCCAGGGCGAAGTCGCTTACGAAAACGTGTCTTTCCGATTTGGCACGACCGGCCCGCTCCAACTCAGCAATATCAACCTGGAATTTGCCCCCGGCTCCTTCGTCGGCATTGTCGGCCAGAGCGGTTCCGGCAAGAGTACCCTGATGAAACTGCTGCCTCGCCTCTATGACCTAGAATCGGGGCGCATCCTGATTGACGGCTACGACATTACCAAGGTAGAACTCTATTCTCTGCGACAGCAAATTGGCATTGTGCCCCAGGACACGCTGCTGTTTGACGGCACGGTGCAGGAAAACATCGCGCTGAATGCCCCGGATGCCTCCGCTGAGGAAATTATCGAAGCGGCCAAAGTGGCGGCGGCCCATGAGTTCATTATGGGTTTGCCGAATGGCTATAACACCCGCGTTGGCGAACGGGGTGCGTCGCTTTCGGGCGGTCAGCGCCAGCGGATTGCGATCGCCCGCACGGTCATGCAGAATCCGCGCCTGCTAATCATGGATGAAGCCACCAGCGCCCTCGACTACGACTCCGAGCGTCGCGTCTGTATGAACCTGGCGGAGCATTTTCGCGGCCGCACCGTCTTCTTCATCACCCACCGCCTCAGCACCATCCGCCACGCCGATCTAATTCTTATGATGGATCAAGGCTCTGTTGTGGAGCAGGGCACCCACGAAGACCTGATGGCCATGCGCGGCCGCTACTATTGCCTCTATCAGCAGCAGGAAGCGCAGCTTTAGAGATAGCCAGTTCTAGCCAGTTCCCAGCTTTACTGCTAGCGCTCCTGCATCCCACCCCTTCTCCCCTTTCCCCCACCCCATGACTCAGACCTCCCCCAGACACAACGGAAACGGAGCCGCCAACGGTTCTGCCAAGACTCCGATTCAGCCGGAGGAGACGGAACTGGTGCTGGTATCCCCAGACGAAGAAACAGGAACCCAGTTGCCGTCGCAAAAGCAGGTACGGGCCCAAGCGTTTGACCAGCCCGTAATCTTGCAGCAGACCTCGCTGTGGTCGAAGCTGGTGGTCGGCGGCATCATTGGCGTAACTTCGGCGGTGCTGCTGTGGGCGGCCGTGGCGCGGATTGAGGAAGCGGTGCCTGCGACGGGCAAGCTAGAACCGGGCGATCGCGTTCAGGAGATTCAGGCTCCTGTGGGCGGCGTGGTTCAGGAAATTTTGGTAGAAGAAGGCGAACGAGTCCAGCAAGGACAGGTTCTCATCCGCTTTGACCCAACGGCCGCCGCCGCCCAGCGCCGTTCGTTGGAGCAGGTGCGCGATTCCTACTTAGCCGAAAACCAGTTCTACCGCAGCGCCCTCAGCGGCATCTCTCTAGAGCCATCCAACCAGCCCCAGAGCATTCCCCCCGAAATGCGGGCGCTGCTGACCAACCGCGCTGCCCTCGCCTCGGAGACAGCGCTCTTTCGGGCGCAGGTCTATGGCGGCAATGGCAGCTTTTCCGACGAAGAGCGGATTCGCCTGTCGGCAAACCAGCTTGAGGCACAGTCCCGCGCCGCCGCCGCCCAGCTTGAAGTGGCCCAGCTCCAGCAGCAGTTAATCCAAACCCAGGAGCAGCTTGCCACCGCCCGCCAAACGCTGGCCATCGACGAAGGCATTTTGCGCGATATCGAGCCGCTTGCAGAACAAGGGGCACTCTCACGGATTCAAATGCTGCGACAGCGCCAGCAGATGATGGATCGCAGGGCAGAGGTGAATCGGCTCACGCTAGAACAGCAGCGGTTGAGTTTGGCAGTGGATCAGGCTCGTCAGCGCCTTTCCAACACCGTCGCCACCACCAGCACCGACCTGCTGGCCCGGGTTGCCGACAACGAAAAGCGGATTGCGGATATTGACAGCCAGATTAACCGGGCGATCGTAGACAACGAGCGCCGCATCGCCGAAATCAACAGCCAGCTTAGCCAGACCGAACTCACGCTGAAATATCAGGAGCTTCGTGCCCCCATTGATGGGGTGGTGTTTGACCTGAAGGCGCGGGGCATTGGCTTTGTGGCTAATACGAGCGAGCCGATCCTGAAAGTCGTGCCCACAGATAACCTGCTGGCTGAGGTCTACATCACCAACAAAGATATTGGCTTTGTCAGCGAGGGGCTGCCTGTAGACGTGCGAATCGACTCCTTCCCCTTCAGCGAATTTGGCGACATCAAGGGAGAAGTGGTGAATATCGGTGAAGATGCGCTGCCTCCAGACCAGATTTATCCCTTCTATCGGTTTCCTGCCAAGATTCGGCTGGATAGCCAGACCTTGAAGGTGAATGGCAGAGAAATCCCGCTCCAGTCGGGGATGGCGGTAACGGCTAACATCATTACGCGCGATCGCACGGTGTTGAGCATTTTCACCGATCTGTTCTCGCGCCGCATCGAGAGCATCAAAACCGTCCGCTAGGATTGCCAGGGCAAGCGGAACCGAAATTTGGGCGATCTGGGCGATCGCCGTTTCGACTCATTCCAGTCATTCAAGTCGCGGTAGTGCTGCCACAGCGCCCAGTAGGGACACCCCGGCTGGAGCCGAAAGCCAGCCCAGTGAAGGTATTGCAGCGGCTGATTCAGGTTCGGGTCGAACAGTCGCCAATCCCGCTGGCGAAACTTGCTGCCGGCCCAGCTTCCCGGTGCGCCGCCGGGCCGATGCACCAGGTTAAACCGATTGGGAATTTGCTTTAGCACCAGATAATTAATAATCGGCTGATCGGACGTTTTTTGGCTAAAGTCGAAATAATCAGGATGAGCCGCGCATTCTGCCAAGATAGCCTCCCAGTCTGAGGCAGAAATCAACCCGGTTTTGCTGCCCCAAAAGCCACAATTAAAGATTTCCGCCAGGACGCTTTCGCTAAACCCTGGAGCCTCTAGAATCGCCGGAGTGAACACATTTTGAATGCCGCCGCGATGCTGATAGTCACAGCAGATAAAGTCGTAAGTCTGCAAATACTCTAAAACCGCAATAATGCGTTCAAACACCACAATATCGGTGTCGATATAGAGAAATCGACCGGGTTTTCCAAACCATGCCGCCTGCTTGCGAAACTGCTGCGGACGTGCAAAAAAATCGCTGCCAAACGTTTCCTCAATCGTGGCATCCAGCCATTCCAAAATGGTCAAATCGGGAAACAGCGTCACTCCAAAGCGATCGCCCAAAACCGCCACCGCCTCCTTATATTTGTCGTTGTAGGGAATCAGCACGACGGGCGTTTCAGGATCATAAAGCCGAATGCTGTTGAGCAGGGCGATCGCCTGATCCAGCACGCGATCATTGCCCAAAATATAAATTTGATCCTGATGATCCTGATCCTGCTCCTTTGGTTTATTCATCCGCCCACCAAATTCAGACTCCTCATCTTCTCTATCCAAACGCTAGCCGCAGCTTTTTCAAGATTCGTTTCACGACCCCAGGCTTTGCCAAAACCCTCTTACCACGAAACTTCGGACGCTTTTCCGGTTCATGCAAATAGCGATAGTGTAGGAAGGTTTCTCGGTAGGGAAAATCCACATTTCTGCCGCTACAAAGTTGATTGAACAGATCGGCAGATAGCCCAATGTAATGCAAATAGGTCAGCGGATGTCCGCGATCGTAAACCCGGCCCGCTTGCTCAACAAAATGGCTGGAGGTGACGGAATTTCCTGTTGCCTGTTCGGGAGGCAAATGCAATGCCAGGTTATGAATTGAAAACGACGCGCCTTCACGTTGAGCAAGCCGCATGGCCATGTAGTTCAAAACTGACTGATTGGGCGCATTGGGATAGAGAATTTCTGCTTCTCCTGCGGCAAGGTGCTGCAAGAGCCAGTCGCGCTGTTCTGCCGAAAATGCACCCCGTCTACCCGCAAAGCACCCTGCACAAAAGATAGCGCGATGAATCTCAGCAGGGCTAAACACTTCCGACAATTTTGAAGCAGTTATATCAAAAATGTGTGACGGATCTTTGTGCTGAAAGTCGTAGGTGACGAGCGAATGGGAATCGAGCGCTGCAAAGAAGATTTGGGGTGAATTAAGCAGCAGCGTATCGGCATCTAAATAAAGAAATCGGTCGAACGGCGCACGCGCATCAAACGCCGCATAGCGTCGGTTGGAGGTGAGTCGATAGACATCAGCCATGCCCTTCTTGCGCCAGGTGGCGATCGCCGTTGGGTGTGCTTGCCATACCTGCCGCGAAAACGCCTCCCATGGGGCAAACAGCGCCGGATCTTCCAGCAGCCTCACCTGGGGACGAGGGGCGATCGCCGCCCGCACATTCGTCAGACGGTCGTCGTAGGCAATCACCGCCACGGGCATCTCGCGCCCCGCATGAACCTCAATGCTGTTCAGCAGCGCCACCAGTTGGTTGCACACGACATCATTCGCCAGCGTATAAATGCCGTCCATTCAGCCCCTTGATATCAGTTCCCCCAAGCGAAGCGACGAATGAAATGCCTGGAAGCCCCACAGACGATTGACTGGCACTTGACTGGTACTTGACTGGCGCTCCAAAACCGCAAATCCAAAATCGAGCATCGATATGATTCTCTTTACGCCCGAATCTCTTTACGCCCGAATCCCCAGCGCTTCTATCCTCACTGCCAGCCAGTTTAACAAGTTCAACTCATGCAGAATAACCTGACGCGCCTCGGCGATCGCCTCCTTTGCAGCGTACCAAGCTTCCGGCGTGGCGGTGATGTCGCGGATGTAGGCAATGCCACGCTCATCCAGGCTGGGCAGCCGCAAAAAACTGCCGGGGGGCAGCAGCCGATCCGCCGCGCTACCGCCGTAATAAATCGGCAAGCTCCAGGCTAGCAGGGCATCCCACAGCTTCTCGCTCACGTACCACTCGTTGTCGGCAAAGTTCTCAATCGCCAGGTTGTAGGTGTAAGGGGCGATCGCATGCCATTTATCCGCCACCGGGCCAAACGTGCGGGTCTGCCCCCGGTTCACCTGTGCCCAGTCTGGCAAGCCCCGCCCGTATAGGTCAAAGGGCACGTCGCTGGCTTGCAGCCGCCGCAGAAAATCTAGCCGATGGCGATGATTGGCCGTGCGGTCGATGCCCGACGTGATCCAGCTACAGGGGCGGCGCTTTGCGGGCGGCGGCGCAGCTTGCAAATAGTCAAACGGCTGCGACACATACCAGATCGCAGGCATAGGCTCCGACACGGGTGCAAAGTCGTCGGGCCCAGACACCACGCCGCACCACTGCTGCGCCCGTCGATAGGTGTCGATTCGCGCCTGTTGCTTTTCGGGAAAGGGCGGCTCTCGGCAGGAAAACAGAATTTGTTCGGGGGAGAGCGATCGCACTTTCTGCTGAAATTCTCTGACCTGCCCCGCATTGCTGGGCTGCGCCTTCCGCCACGGCCAGCGAAATCTTCCTGCTGGTGCAGCGTCGTCAGCCGCGTCGCGGGGAAAGTCGTGGAAGTTATACAGCAGCAGCCCGTCGGGATTGGGGCAATTCGCCAACACCTGAATCCCCTTCCACTGCCCAAAGGGGTGCGGACTCTGCCGCCACAGCCAGTCCCACGGCGGCGGACGGAGGTCAGCATAGCTGCTGATCATGCCAATGGTGACGCTGCCCATAGAAATCAGCCCCTTTGGGGTGTTCAGAGAATTACCGTGCTGCGACACGGCGCATCAAATCGTACAGCAGGGTCGGGCGTGCCGTCCGCTTCAGAGCGACTCATGCGTCTATACGCTGCTCCATAGCAGAGGCTCCGTAGCAGAGGCTCCATACTGCGTAGCAGAGGCTCACATAGCATAGGTTCCACAGCACAGGTTGCATATATAGAAGTTGCTTATATCACATATAAGAGTTAAGTATGTTTTCAATTCAAGACCACCCCATTTTCAGGAAGATAGAGTGGGATCAGGGAACTCCATAGGGATTCCCCACCGTCAGACAAAACAACTGTCAGGTATAACAACCGTCAGGCACAGCAGAAGTGGAACGCTCCCTGAGAACAACCTTCTAGGAGACTCCCTTCTAAAGCGTTACTCGACGTTTGTGGGGATTTTTCCGTTTTTGATATCGAGTGTTTGATTTGGATCATGTTGCAGCAAACTGAAAATTTTGTCTCTCGCGATCTCCAGTCCACGCTAGACCAGATCGCCTCCGGTGCCAAAGACCGCAAAGATGAAATCGTAGATCTGCTCAGTAGCGAACAGCCCAAAAAGAGCCGTCAGATTGATGCCGTCTTTGATCGCTGTATCTGGTGGGAAGGCTGCTACTATTGTCAGGACGAACAGGGGCAATGGCAGCGCGTCAAGTGTTTTATGTAGAAGATGTAAAAGACGCTCAAACACTGCAAACCACTCAGCCAGCCGTTCAGCCAGCAGTCCAGCCAGCAGGGGCAACCTTTGACCCGTCGGGGCGCTATCGATACACGCTGTGGCGCGTATGGGACTTTGCCGCTCCTCGCGTGGCGTTTGTCATGCTCAATCCCAGCACGGCCGATGCCGAGCGCAACGACCCGACGATTCGCCGCTGCATCGGGCTGGCAAAAGCCTGGGGCTATGGCGGGCTGGAGGTGGTGAATCTGTTTGCCTATCGGGCAACGCGGCCCCAAGACCTGAAGCAGGTGGATGATCCGATTGGGGAGGCGGGCGATCGCCCCCTCATCACCGCTGCCGAACGAGCAGCCCAGATTATTCTCGCTTGGGGAAACGGGGGGGCGCTCTATCAGCGCGATCGCACTGTGCTAGCACTGCTGTCGGGCTATCCGCTTCACTGCCTGGGCCTCACCCAGCAGCAACAGCCCCGCCACCCGCTCTACTTACCCAGCGGAACTGTCCCCATCCGCTATTCGCCACCCAGCAAATGTATCCAAGACTGACGTAGCAGCCCGCGAGAAATCGTCCAACTGCGTCAGTCCTACCCAAAATCGACATGGGCAAACTAGCAACCCAGCAATGCTGTTACGAACTGCGTGGCTGTTACGAACTGCGTGGATTCTGCTGAATTCCTGTGGGCGTGCTTGTAGAACAGGGAAAGGTAGAGTAAATCCGCCCTCTTCCTAAAGCGCCTCCCCTATGCCTCTGCTCTACTATCTCCCCGACGAGCGCTGCGTCGAAACCGAGGAAACCGACACTATCCTCGCCTCCTCGCTCTATGCAGGCATTCCGCATATCCATGTGTGCGGCGGCAGTGCCCGCTGCTCCACTTGTCGAGTGTGGGTGCTGGAAGGTCTGGAATACTGTTCCCCGCGCAACGATGCCGAAGATGGTCTGGCCAAGCGCCTTTGCTTTGACCCGAAGATGCGCCTGGCCTGCCAAACCCAAGTCTTGGGCGAGGGCAAGGTCACGGTGCGGCGACTGGTGGTGGATGCCGAAGACATGTCGCTGGTCGAGCAGCAGCTAAGCGGGCAGCGCAGCGCTATTGGCGAGGAGCAAATGCTGGCGGTTCTATTTGCGGACTTGCGGGGCTTTACATCCTTTGCAGAAGTGTTGCCCGCCTACGACGTGATTTACGTGCTGAACCGCTATTTCAGCCGCATGGGGCAAATCATCGAACGCTACGGCGGCATCATCAATAACTACATGGGCGATGGATTCATGGCGCTATTTGGCTGGAACTGTCCCGATCGCCCGGTGGAGCGAGCCGTCCGCGCCGCGTTAGACATGCAAACCGCAATGGAAGCATTTAACGCCTACCTGGAAACGCTCTATCAGCGCCAGCTCAAAATTGGCATTGGCATTCACTACGGCTTGGTGGTGGTGGGTGCGGTGGGCGCGTCTCCCAAGAGCCAGCAAATTACCGCCATTGGCGACACGGTGAATCTGGCCAGCCGGATTGAAGCCGCCAACAAAGCGGTGGGGACTAGTCTCCTCGTTTCCGAGGCAGTCTATCAGCAGGTGCAGCCGCTGGTCAGCTTGGGTCGCCAGTGCGACATGTCGCTCCCTGGCAAGAGCGGTGAATATCGACTGTACGAAGTGATCGACATTGCACCCGATGCAACCGGGGCGATCGCCCTCCTGGCCCAATCCTGCCAACCCCAAAAGCCCTCCCGCTTCCGACGTGTCTGGGCCTGGCTGCGTCAGCTAGGGAGACGGATGATCGGCGTGGGAGAATAGATAGGATGAAGAGACTGTAATGAGCCAGCCACTCCTCTGATAGCGATCGCCCTCCTCTGGGTACTTTGGGTGTAAGAGCGTGAACCCTGGAGAATGGCGATTTGGCGATTGCATACGACCTACAACAACCCGTGCAAAACAAATCCCCGGTAGAGCGAAACAAGTTGCGGCTGATGGTGGTAGATGACGAAGCCGACAACCTGGATCTGCTATACCGCACGTTTCGGCGCGACTTTCAGGTGTTTCGAGCAGACAGCGCCCTGGATGCGCTCAACCTGCTGGATCGGGTGGGTGAAATGGGCATCATTATTTCCGACCAGCGGATGCCCAAGATGAACGGCACCGAGTTTCTCAGCCATGTCGCCCGCCAGTTTCCCGATACGATTCGGATTCTGCTTACGGGCTATACCGATGTTGAGGATTTGGTAAACGCGATCAACGCAGGCAAGGTGTTCAAATACATCACCAAGCCCTGGAACCCAGAAGACTTGATGACTGTGGTGCAGCAGGCCGCCGATACCTATCGCGTGGTCAAACAACGCACCAACGAGCTGCATCGCGCCCTGCGGCGGGAGTCCATTTTCAATAAAGTTTCCACGGCAACCCGCGAATCGCTGGATTACCAGAGCATGATGCAGCGGATTGCAGAGGTGCTGGGGCAAACCTTTGGGGCAACCTGCGTGCTGCATCCAGTGGAGCAGGACACAGAGGGCGTAATAGGCGACGACGGAAACACCTATCGCCTGCTGCCCAACCTCTTCAGCTTTGGCCATGCCTCTGGCGAGGTCGCAAAAGCCCCGGTTCTGCCAAATGATGCGCTGCTGGCCGCTTTGCAGAGCCGTCGGGTGCAGCTTTCGGAATCAGACGAGCAAGAGACCCGGCTGGCGCTGCCGCTGATCTATCAGCAGGAATTGTTGGCGATCGCCAGCCTCCACCGCCAGGGACAGGCGATCGCCTGGTCAGAAGAAGACCTTGACCTAATTCAGGAAGTAGCAGAACGAGTCGCCCTGGCTATTTCCCAGGCCAAGCTGTATCAGCGCATCCAGCGACAAACCGAGCAAATGCAGGCAGAACTGGCCGTCGCTCGTCAAATCCAGACCAACCTGCTGCGCCAGAGCTTGCCCGAACTGGACACCGCCAAAATTCAGGCTTGCTGCCACCCAGCGCGGGCGGCGACTTTTTCGAGGTTTACGAGCATCCCCAGGGCGACCTCTGGCTGGGCGTAGGAGACGTGTCGGGCAAGGGCGTTCCGGCAGCTCTGTTCATGGCCAGCGCTATTTCGGTGCTGCGGCGCGAAATTTATCAGGAAAACCCGCCCGATCCGGCTCAGGTCATGCAAAACCTAAACCGCAGCCTGATGGATGATCTGGTGAGCAACAACTGCTTTATCACGATGGCGCTGGCCCGCTACAGCCCCGCCACGCAAGAATTGGTGTATGCCAATGCAGGGCACATCTACCCGATGGTTTGGTCGGTTAGCAAGCCATCGGCTGAACCGCTATACCTAAAAGAAAGGGGGGTGCCGCTGGGCATCTTGCCCATGTGGAAGGCGATCGCCGGCCGGCTGACGCTGAATCCAGGTGACCTGCTCCTGCTCATCAGTGATGGCATCACCGAAGCCACCCTCGCTCACCCACACGCTGCTGGCAACAGCCTGATGCTCGGCCAGCAAGGTCTCTGGGAACTGCTAAAACAACAGCCCCAACCACTTGATTTATCCAAGCTGCTTTCCTGCATACAGTCACAAAGCCATGCCCAGGAAGATGACCAAACCATACTCTCGCTGGAGGTTCTGTAGTCCATGAAAACCGAGTTGCATATTCCCAGCGACCTGAAGTTTCTGCAAGTAGTCGAAAACTGGCTGCTCAATTCGCTGGAGCTAGAACTGGGCGATTTGGTGGACTGGAGCCATCAGTCTAATCGGCTGCGGCTGGTGCTGGTGGAGGCCTACTCCAATGTCGTGCGCCACGCCCACCGCGACCAGCCCAACTTGCCCGTGCTGATTCGCCTAGAGCTAATCGATCGAGATATCCACCTAGAAATCTGGGATCACGGCCAGGGCTACGACCTTTCCACCTATCTGCCGCCTGCCCCAGATGATATGCAGGATGGCGGCTATGGCTGGCTGATTTTGAATCGCCTGATGGACAAGGTAGAATACCGCCTCCAGGTAAGCGGGCGCAATTGCCTGAAGCTGCAAGCGACCCTGCCAGAAAAAGCGGGGGCGGAAGGGTAGGCAGTCGGGGATCAGGGGCGATCGCCCCGCCTGTAAACGACTAGACGACGAAGCGCTGGACACCCTTTCTCAGGGATTCACCCAAGCGCTTGCCCAGAGAGGGCAGTCCAAACGCTTCGTCCGCCTCGCCCAAATTATGCCGGTTCACTGTACTAGTCGCCGTACTAGTCACTGGGCTTGGACTTCCGCGCTTGCGCTAGTCCTGTGTGCCCAAGGGCGCTAATTGGCCGCAGCGTTGGCAGCACTAGCCTTGTTAGGCTGCGGCTTCTTGCCATTGACATCCCGCGTCAGCCCGCTCAGGAACATCGGCACAAACCGTTCCACAAATGCCTGCGGATCGCGGTTCCAGACTCGCTGGATTGCGTCGAGGCGGGTGCGTTGGAGGTCGGGCGACAGCAGACTTTGGGGCAGGCGCTCCATCAGATATTGCGGGCGCTGCCACGCGGGCAGGGTGTTGGCAATATCCAGTAAATGACCCACCCGACGCAGCTCAGCCCCGGCGGTAATGTCCATGCCCGACTCAAACGCAGCCTGCTCAATCGCGGCGTGCTTGCGCTTGGCGTGTTCGACCTTGGCGCGATGCTCCGGGCTTCTGTCAGCCATTTGGGCTAGCCAGCGGTTGCCCCAGCGGACGTGGGCGGCTTCTTCAGGCAGAATGCGCTCCAGGGTTTCCCGAATCTTGACGTTTTCCTCGGTCTGCGGTGCGTGCTTGAGGGCGTGGATATGACCCGAAAAGTATTCACAGCCGCGCTTTTCGGTCACGTTAATGGCCGCCAACGATGAAATCACAAAGTCATCCAGGCTCTCAGGGCTAGGCGACTCCTGATCGAGCAACCGCTCAAATTCTTCAATATAGGACATACCGGGGGGCGTGCCTACGCTGCTGCCTAGGTCTACCAGCAAATCCGTCAGCCACATGGCGTGGCGAGCTTCGTCCGACACATGCCGCGATAGGTCTTTGACCAGTTCGGCGGGCTTCCCATCCAGTTGTTCGATCAGGGTAGTCAGGTCTTTGCAACTCCGCTGTTCGCTGTAGCGATAGCGATTGAGCGTGATCAGGTGAATGTCGCGATCTCGAACCACTTGTTTCATCACGTCACGGGCGCTGAGGCTGCCCAGGGAGCTTTGCAGCTTGCGGGGGTAAACGACTGTCATAGCGAAGAGTGAAAGATTGTTGACTTTTGTAAAAACTGCCTAGATCCTAACCCAGATTCCCAAAATGCGGAAAACCCCTATGATTCTGGGAGAACACGTTCAGTCATGGTTTAATCACAGTTTGCTCGCCGCGGTTTGCTCGCTACGGTTTGCTCGCGCCTTGAGTGTGGCCTAATGCCGTAGCTGAATGCCGCTTGATTGAGTCGGGCGATCGCCCTTTTATCTCTTGTTATCTCTCTTGTTATCCTTTGTCAAAAGCCGTCCAGGACGCTTGCATGAGTACTAAAAATTTAATCTTTTCAGTTTTGCTCATTTTCGTGCCAATCTCGCTGCTCTCGCATTACGTGTTTCATTGGGGAGAACTGGTGCAATTCGCGCTGGCGTGTCTGGCCATTTTGCCGCTGGCGGCTTGGATGGGCACGGCGACCGAAGAATTGGCTGTCGTTGTTGGCCCCACGCTCGGCGGCTTGCTGAATGCGACGTTTGGCAATGCAGCAGAACTGATTATCGCAATTGCTGCGCTGCGGTCTGGACTACTAGAAGTCGTCAAAGCCAGCCTCACGGGTTCAATTATTGGCAATCTGCTCCTAGTCATGGGGCTATCTATGCTGCTGGGCGGACTGCGGTACAAGGAGCAA
The DNA here is from genome assembly GCF_015295965.1 of Thermoleptolyngbya sp. M55_K2018_002. NCBI lineage: Bacteria > Bacillati > Cyanobacteriota > Cyanophyceae > Oculatellales > Oculatellaceae > Thermoleptolyngbya > Thermoleptolyngbya sp. M55_K2018_002. The sequence continues at coordinate 4,598 of NZ_DVEA01000200.1, read as the reverse complement.
AGCTTTCAGCCCGTGGTGGCCCGCGTCAACGCTTCTGCTATGAACCTAGCAGTGATTGCGCTGTTGCTGCCGACCGCCGTCAATGCCACCTCAGCCGGGCTAGACGAACCACTGATGCAAAAGCTGTCGGTTGCCGTCGCCATTGTGCTGATTTTGGTATACGTGCTAACGCTGCTGTTTTCGATGAAAACCCACAGCTATTTGCACGATGTCGGTGTGGCAGAACTGGAGAACGATGAATCCTCTGCATCGGATGAACACAGCGACCACAAGCCCAACCCGGTGCTGTGGACGGCGGTGCTGCTGGGCGCAACGACCTTCATCGCGCTGGAATCAGAAATTTTGGTGGGGTCGCTGGAGGTGGCAACCAGCAAGCTGGGATTGACGGAATTGTTTACAGGCGTGATTTTGCTGCCGATTATTGGCAACGCCGCTGAGAACGTGGCAGCGGTCGTCGTGGCCATCAAAAACAAGATGGATTTGTCCGTTTCCGTGTCGCTAGGGGCCAGTATGCAGGTGGCGCTGTTCGTCGCGCCGATTTTGGTGCTGGCGGGGCTGGCGCTGGGCCAGCCGATGGATTTAAACTTCAACCCGTTTGAGGTCGTCGCGGTGGCCGTGGCTGTGCTGATCGCCAACTCCATCAGCTCCGATGGCAAGTCCAACTGGCTGGAAGGTGTGCTGCTGCTGGCGACCTACGCGATTTTGGGCATCGCCTTTTTCTATCATCCGGTGATCGAAGCAGCCGTGAGCTAAGGGGCCTAGTTCCGAACCCCGAACCCTGCTTTCAGCCGCCCGATGCGGCGCTGGAGTCGGCGCGTGGGGCTGGTGGCCCATTCCAGCGAGAGCAGTAGGGCGTTGATGGCAAAGGCCAGCAGGGAAACGGCGATCGCCCCTGCCCAAATCTTGTCGTAGCGGCTCTGGGCAATGCCGTCGAACAGCAGCGTCCCCAAGCCGCCCGCACCAAACTTTGCGCCTATGGTCGCAATGGCGATCGCCACGATGGCCGACAGCCGCAGCCCTGCCAAAAAAATTGGCAAAATCAGCGGCACCTGCACCCGCCACCAGCGCTGCCAGGGACTCATGCCCATGCCCCGCGCCGCCTCTAGCACCGACGGCTTAATCCCCTCTAGCCCCACCACCAGATTTCGCACCAAAATTACCTGTGTATACAGCACCATCGCCACAATGACCGACCGCGCATTCAGCCCAAACACAGGCACCAAAAAAATAATCAGCGCCAAACTCGGAATCGTATACAAGATGCCCAGCCCACCCAGCACAGGCACCGACAGCCAGCGATAGCGCGTCACCAAGAGCGCCACGGGCAGGGCAACCAGAACGGCGATCGCCAGCGCCGCCAGCGTCATCTGCAAATGCTCTAGCGTCAGACTCCAGATCAGGCTTGGGTTCCGCAGCAGATAGAGCATCAGGAGTTGGAAGGAAGAGTTGGGAGTTAGGGAGACGAGCCGATGATATAACAAAAGGCACCGGGAAAAGGGCGTATTGGAGTTTGGAATATTGGGGAATATTGGGGAAGATTGGCAGCCGCTTCCCTGCCTCTCCCGCCCCACCCCCTGCACCGTGCTGACCATCACAACCGACAGACTCCGGCTCACGATAATATTCTCTAACCCTGTTCGAGGATGTTTGAAAAGTCCTACTGTTTGTAGCAAAGCGTGCAAGATCCCCCTAAATCCCCCTAAAAAAGAGGGACTTTAAGGCGGTTTCCCCCCTTTTTTAGGGGGGCTAGGGGGTTCTCTCTGAGTGCTTAACATTACAGGCGATACCTTTTCAAACACCCTCTTAGAGCGTTTCCAAAGCCAGTAAGGTTTGTGGGGAGTCACGCGACCCCCTTATTCTTTTAGCCCAGCGCTGACCTCACTCCGCAAGGAAATGCCGCATCTAAACCGCCCCTTTCGCAGAGGTTCATACCGGGATGCCCTATGAGTAACAATACATTTCAGCAACTCCGTGAACGGTTTAAGGCTCTGGGTACGCAGCTTAGCAAGGAGATTCTCGAAGAAGCTAAGCGCTCCGTCATCGATTGGCTCAACCAGAACGCCGCGGAGCTATCCCACAAAAACCCCAGCACCGAGTACAACGGGGTTTTCATGCAATATTTCCACTGGTATTTGCCACCCGACGGCACCCTCTGGAAAACGCTGCAACAAGACGCAGGGGCGATCGCCAAAGCGGGCTTTACGGCGCTCTGGCTGCCACCAGCCTACAAAGCAAACGGCGGCGGCTACGATGTCGGCTATGGCGTATACGACCTGTTTGACCTAGGTGAGTTTGACCAGAAAGGTAGCATCCGCACCAAATACGGCACAAAAGACGAATACCTGGCCGCTGTCAAAGCAGCCAAAGAGGCCGGACTGCAAATCTACGCCGATGTCGTGTTTAACCACAAAATGGGCGGCGATGCAGAAGAAGAAGTGGAAGCTGTGCCTGTAGATTCCGACAACCGCTTAGCGGCCGTCGGCGGCGTTGAAAAAATTAAAGTGTGGACACAGTTCGACTTTCCCGGTCGGGGCGACAAATACTCCAGCATGAAGTGGCGCTGGTGGCACTTCGACTCGGTGGATCACAACATGTATCAGCCAGGGCGCTATCAGATCTATCGCTTTAAGGACAAAAACTTCCAAGACAAAGTAGAGCTAGCTCACGGCAACTACGACTATCTCATGGGCTGCGACCTGGACATGACCCACCCAGAAGTACGCGGCGAACTCAAGTATTGGGGCGAGTGGACGCTGGACACCGTAGGCGTAGACGGCTTCCGGCTGGACGCAATCAAGCACATCCACGGCGACTTTTTCAATGACTGGCTCGATCATCTAGAAGCCTACGCCAAGCGCAGCCTCTTTGCCGTGGGTGAATATTGGACCAAAGACCTGGGTACGCTGCACTGGTATCTTGCCAATACCGAAGGTCGGCTCTCGCTGTTTGACGTGCCGCTGCACTATAACTTTTACGAAGCGAGCAAGGCGGGCGGCTATTACGACATGCGGAAAATCTTGGACAACACCTTAATGCAGCAGGTGCCGCTGCTGGCTGCCACCTTTGTAGACAATCACGATACGCAGCCACTCCAGGCGCTAGAATCTCCTGTTGAAAACTGGTTCAAGCCGCTGGCCTACGCACTGATCTTGCTGCGGGCGGAGGGCTATCCCTGCGTGTTTTATGCCGATTACTACGGTGCCCATTACACAGACAAAGGGCGCGACGGCAACGAGTATGAAATCTGGATGGATTGCCACAAGGACATCCTGGATAAGCTGCTGTTTGCCCGCAAGCACTTTGCCTACGGCGAGCAGTATACCTATTTTGACCATGAAGACGTAATCGGCTGGACTCGTCTAGGCAATGAAGCGCATCCCCGCGCCCTGGCCGTAATCATGAGCGATGGCCCAAGTGGCAGCAAATGGATGGAAGTGGGCAAGCCCAATGCCGTGTTTTACGACATTACCGAACATGTGAAAGAGCCAGTGCAGACGAATGCGGATGGCTGGGGCGAGTTTCGCTGCAACGGTGGGTCAGTGTCGGTGTGGGTGCAGGCGGATTCGCTGGTGGATAAGGTATCGACTCTGCTGGCAAACTTGGGACTGATCTCGTCAGGGAGCTAAGGGGCGATCGCTGCGAATGTAGCCTTTGGCAAATCCAGCCTTGATAAAGGCAGCCCCGATTCGGGTTGCTTAAGGCCGCAGCGATCGCCACCGAGCAAATGTAAAAAATAGCAAATATCAAAACATGTAAAAGGGGACTAGACATTTGCGACTAGCCCCCTTTTTCTGGATTCAACTTAACTTGAACACTGAACCAAATTGAACGGTTCCAATTGAACTTGAACTCGATTTGAACTTAATCTCGATCAAAGTGATCGGATTAAAACTGAATGAACTCTCCTAGCTGAACAGCATCAGCCACTAGTTGAAAACTATACGAAGTAGTTGTCAGTGAAGCTCAGTTCGATTTACTAAGGGTTGACCAGAAGCCATCACAAAGCTCCTGCCTATTAGCCTTTCATCCAACCTCTATAGAAGGTGTTGAAGCTATGGAGTGACATTGACTTGCTGCTGACCTTCGGACTGTAGATAGCGGTCTAGCAACTTGAAATGTACGACTCGCTCTGACTATAGGATGTAAAGACTAATCGCATCGAGTGTGATGCCGGAGATTAAGCCGGAGGCACAACGCTCATCTCCAAAAGACTTGGTTTTTCTGGGTTCTTAACCAGATTTGTGCCTGCATTTAAACTAACACTAACCTATTTAGATTTGGAAGCCCTTTTACCAAAGTTGAAATCGGTTTACATCGCTTAACATCTTGGTGGCAAAGCGAAAGGGAAGGCAGCACGAACTAGGCAACCCCAAGGCAGGGGGCGATCGCCCTGACTGCCTGACAGATCTTTTCTAATTGACGGTAGCAGCAGGTTTACAAACAATGGAACAAACTCGATGAAACCAAATGTGGTCATCGTAGTCACGCTTTGCCTTGAGTGAGGCGAAACACGCTTGAGGATCGTTGGGCAACAAGGGAACGCGTTGCTTCCACCCACTCAGGGCCGCCAGCACCAAGGGGACGTAAATTGCCGTCAC